>JAKSAX010000134.1 GCA_022361395.1 Desulfobacterales bacterium
GTGCCCCACCTTAAGTTGACCTTTTCACCCGGGAAACTGAAAGAGCTGATCCGGTTCGGCCTTCCCATGCTTCCAGGTGTTCTTGCCCTGTTCACCATTAATTTTTCAGACCGGTTTTTTATCCAGCAGTTTTGTGACAGCCATGAACTGGGGATCTATTCCCTTGGATATAAATTCGGCATGCTCCTTGTGGTGTTGATGACAGATCCGTTTTTCAGGATCTGGAACACCCAGCGTTTTGAGATCGCCTCCCAGGACCGGGGCAGCCTGATTATCGGCCGGTATTTTACCTATTTTCTCGGCGGGCTTCTCTTTTTTGCATTGGGGTTGAGCATTTTTTCGGCGGATATTATTTACCTGATGGCGGATACCCGGTTCCACTCTGCCTCCGGGATCATCCCGCTGATAGCCCTCAGTTACGTTTTTCAGGGGATTGCCGGGTTTGCCACCCTGGGCATCATGGTCTCATACAAGACCAGCAGGATTCTCTATGCCAACCTCTGCGCCGCCGCACTGAACATCTGCCTGAATTATTTTTTAATTAAAGCTTACGGGATATACGGGGCTGCGGTGGCCACCATTATTTCCTACGGGGTATTATTCTGTATCCTCATCCTTTTTTCCCAGAAGCTTTACGCCATCACCTTTGAACCGGCCAGGATCCTCAGGCTTGTTTTTTTTACCGCCCTTGTATGGGGACTTGCCTCTTATATCCGGGCAGACTGGCTGACGGCCGTGGGCTTAAAACTGTTTATTTATGCAGGACTTCCCCTGATGCTCTACATCAGCGGTTTTTTCACGGATACCGAGAGGGAAAAAATAAAGGCATTGCTCTCCTGAATGGGACTTAAATCACTTTTATACATGGTTTCAATGCTGTCTGCGGTTTTCGGGGCCGTGGCCATTAATCCGGTTATCGGGCTGGTGGGGTACCTGCTCTCCTATAATGTGAACCCCCTGAGCTTCTGGTGGGGGTACCAGGTGCCCGGGTTCCTCCACCGGTATGCCATGATTTTTTCCGTATCCATTATGGCGGGCATGGTCTTTCACTTCTCCCGGCTCCGTTTTTTTAAGTGGTTTGAAGCCCAGGAGATTCTGATGATCCTTTACATCGGCATCATGTGGATATCCACATTCACGGGAATCCCCACGGATGCGCTGGGTGAAAATGTGCTGAAAATGACCAAGGTGACGCTGATCCTTCTCATGGCCTCACACCTGGTGACGGATATCAAGTACTTTAACTGGGTTGTCTGGGTCTATATCTTTGCCGCCTTTATTTCCGGGTTTGAGATTTTTTCCTCAGATACCGTCAGCTACCGGGGCGGGCGGCTTGATATGGGCATCGGCGGCTCTGACTTCAGTGAGGGAAATTTTCTGGCTGCCCATTACCTGATGATCATGCCCTGGGTGGGTATCAAGGTGCTGACAGGGTCGTGGAAGGTCAGGCTTTTCTGCCTCATGACCACGGCCTTTGTGGTAAATACCCTGATCCTGATCGAATCAAGGGGGTCTTTTCTGGCAATCGGCTGCGGGGTGATCATGACCCTGTTCCTCAGCGGGGCAAAGTTCAGGAAACAGATCCTCACACTGCTTGCCTGCGGGGCTGTCGGCTTTATATTCCTGGCGGACGCCTCTTTCTGGAACCGCATGCACACCATTGAGACGGACCAGTCCACAATGGACAGGTCCGCAATGGGCAGGATTGAAGCCTGGAAGGGGGCCATCGGGATGTTTGAAGACCATCCGTTCGGTGTGGGTGAGGGAAATTACAAGCGGATCATAGGCGATTACGTGCCCCAGATGGCAGGCCGGGATACCCATAATACCTTTTTCAGGTGCCTGGCCGAACTGGGTATCCAGGGGCTGGCCGTCCTCCTGCTCATGGTCCAGAATGCATTCAGGATGCTGTCAAGGATCAAGAAACAGCTGGATGTGAACGACCCGGGAGACCAGGAGTTCAGCCTCCATATCCTGGCCCTGAGAATCAGTCTTCTCATGTATCTGGTCACCACCATGTTCCTGACCCATACCTATGTCGAGGAATTTTACTGGCTTCTCATGCTTCCGCTGTTCCTCAAACGCTGTTTTGATAATGAGCGGTACAAGGCATATACGGCGGCACATCCGGAGGGGACGGCATGAGGTACAGGAAAGCACCGGTCCATGTCATGCATGTGCTGGGGAGTTTCGGATACGGCGGTGCTGAGATGGGCGTTGTCAGGATGATACGGGCCCTGGGCGGGCCGGATGTAAAACATTCGGTGCTCAGCCTGTCCAGTGATCTTTCCCTGAAAGATGCCCTGCCGGACGGCATTTTTTGCAGGGCATTGGAGAGGCGGGAAAAGGACAGGACGGTTTTTCTCAGGCTCCGGACGCTTTTCAGGAGACAGCAGGTTGATATTGCCCATGTCAACAACCTGGGCCCATGGTTTGACACGGTCCTGGCCGCCCGCCTTTCCGGCTGCAAATGCATCCAGACCTTTCACGGGGTTGAAAATCCGGATATAGAGTTTTCCCCGGCGAAAAAGCTGCAGGCCAGGTGTTCCCTCGGTCTTGGCCACGGAGTCACCGCCGTTTCCGCCACAGCCGCACAGCTGTTTTCCCGGGTCACCGGCATTGATGTGTCAAGGGTCCGGGTGATTGACAACGGAGTGGATACAGACCTGTTTTCCCCGGCAGATGCCGGAACTATTGCCGAACTGAAAAAGAGGCTGAACCTTCCGGAACAGGGGGTTCTTATCGGATGTGTGGCAGGGTTCCGGCGGGTGAAAAACCACACTGGTCTTTTCCGGGCCTTTGCACAGGTACTGGATAAATTCCCCGGGGCCGTGCTTGTACTGATCGGTGACGGCCCTCTCCGGAGGGAACTGGAGACCCGGGCGGCGGAGCTTGGGATTACAGACCACGTCCGTTTCGCAGGACAGTCAGACCGGATTCCCGACTATCTCAGGTGTCTGGATCTCTTTGCCCTGAACTCAAAGACCGAGGGGTTCAGCTATGCACTTATGGAGGCCATGTCCACCGGTATTCCCGTTGTTGCCACCCGGGTGGGGGGAAACCGGGTGCTTGTAAAAGAGGGACAGAGCGGATTCCTGACAGAAGAGGGTGATGCAGGCTCTCTGGCCCGAGCAATGACCGGGCTGCTGGCTGACAGCTCTCTCAGGCGTGAAATGGGCAGAGCCGCCAGGCAGATCATCCTGGATCGTTACGCCCTGTCCAGGGCAACGGTTCAATACCAGAGGCTTTATTTTAATGCAGTTGAGGGATAACAGGAGAGTAACCTGCGAATATGTGCGGTATCTGCGGAATATTTAACCTTGACGGAAAACCGGTTGACGCGGGGATAATCCGCCGGATGAACAATGAACTTGCCCACCGGGGGCCGGACGGGCAGGGGGTATTTCTCAAGGAAAATATCGGCCTCGGCCACAGGCGGCTCTCCGTGATCGACCTTGCCACAGGAGACCAGCCCATGGTGCACCGGGAAAGGGAAACTGCCCTGGTGTTCAACGGTGAAATTTATAATTTCCGGTCCCTCAGGGAAGACCTCATCCGAAAGGGACACAGGTTCCGGACCGCAAGTGATACCGAAGTCCTGCTGAAGGCTTATGCCCGGTGGGGAACGGAGGCCGTGGGCAGGCTGCGGGGAATGTTCGCCTTTGCCCTGTGGGACGGTAAGGCCGGGAAGCTGGTACTGGCAAGGGACCGGGTGGGAAAAAAACCGCTGTACTATTATTATGACGGCAGGCGTCTTGTCTTTGCCTCTGAATTAAAAGCCATCCTGACGGTGCCGGGCATCCCGGCAGACCTGGATTACAAAGGCCTGGATGCCTATTTCAGCTTCGGGTACCTGCCCAGTCCGGGAACAGTATTCAGGCAGGTGAAAAAACTTGAGCCGGCCCGGATCATGGTCTGTACCGGGGACGGAACGGAAAAACACTGCTACTGGGATCTTAATATGACCGAACCCCGCACCGGTGTATCAATCGGGGATGCGGCAGGCTCCCTGGCGGAGATATTTGACGAATCCGTAAAGCTGCGTATGGAAAGCGATGTCCCCCTTGGCGCCTTTTTAAGCGGCGGTCTGGATTCCAGCGCAGTTGTGGCATCCATGGCCCTGTTTTCCCCGGAGCATCCGGTAAAAACCTGTTCCATCGGATTTGAGGAGGCACGCTTCAACGAGCTGGAATATGCAAGGACAGTGGCGGAGCAATACGGCACCGATCATCATGAAACAATTGTCCGGCCCGATGCCGTGGATGTGATAAAAAAAATTGCCTGGCATTTTGACGAACCCTTTGCAGATGCCTCGGCCATTCCCACCTGGTATGTATCTAAGCTGACCAGGGAGAAGGTCACGGTGGCCCTTTCCGGGGACGGCGGGGATGAGAATTTTGCAGGGTACGCCGCCAGGTACACCATGAACCGGCTGGAAAACAATATCCGGAAAAAACTGCCTGTCCGGTTCAGGCAGGGCCCCTTGGCATGGCTTGCCTCTGTATATCCCAGGATTGACAGGCTGCCAAGGCCCCTGAGGCTGAAAACCTTTTTGACAAACCTGTCCCTCTCAGCGGAACAGGCATATTACAGGGACATGTCCTTTTATTTCCGTCCGGAAGAGAAGGCGCACCTGTATTCAGAGGCCATGAAAGAGAGGGTGGGAGCGTCTTCATCCTATGATGTGCTCCGGCCTTTTTTCCATAGAAACAGGAATCCGGACACGGTTACCCGGGCCCAGTATGTGGACATCAAAACCTATATGACCGAAGATATCCTTGTAAAGGTCGACCGGATGAGCATGGCCCATTCCCTTGAGGTGAGATCCCCCCTCCTGGACCATCACCTGATGGAATTTGCGGCAACCCTGCCCTCTGAATTCAAGCTGAATAAAGAGGAAACCAAGTATATTTTCAAGGAGATGAACCGGAACCGGCTGCCCTCCGATATCCTCTACAGGCCGAAACAGGGATTCAACGTTCCCCTGTCCGCCTGGTTCCGCGGGGAACTGAAGTCCCTTGTAATGGAACTGCTCTTCAGCGGGGCTTCAGGCCTGGATGAGTTCTTTAATATGAAAACCGTCAGACAGATGTGGGAGAAACACCTTGCCGGGGTCAGTGATTTCGGGCCCCAGATCTGGAATATCGTCATGTTTGCCGTCTGGAGGGATCTATTCCTGGAAAGGAAATCTCATGTACAATAAAATTGTAAAACATATTCTTTTCCCCCTGCACGAAAAGATACTGGGAAGAAACACCTATGCCTGCCTTAACGAGTTAAAAGGGAGTGAGCGGCTGCCCAAAGAGAGGCTTGACGCGTTGCGGTTTGAAAAACTTAAAGCCCTCCTTGTCCATGCCAAAAAGAATATCCCCTTTTATACCCAAAGGTTTTCAGATGCGGGGTTTGACCCGGAAAAAATGGGTGCGGTGGATGATTTCAGGATACTGCCCCTGCTGTCAAAAGAGGAGATCAGGACAAACCTGGATCTTATGAAATGGGCAGACTGCCCCGGAGGCCTCCACCGCTACAACACCGGTGGATCCTCAGGCAAACCCCTGGTATTTTATTTTGACAGGCGGCGTCAGGCCTATGATGCGGCAGCGCGGACCCTTACCCATCAGTGGTGGGGGGCTGACATCGGTGACAGGGAGCTTTACCTGTGGGGATCCCCGCTTGAAGCCGGCAAACAGGACCGGTTAAAAGAGATCAGGGACCGGCTGACCAATGAGAAGCTCATCAGCGCATTTGAATTGTCCGGGGCCTCTGTGCCGGAAATTGTGAACCGGATTAAAAAGTTCAGGCCCAAATCCCTGTTCGGGTACCCAAGCACGGTGTCATTGCTCTGTGAACTTTCCGCACGGATGGGATACCGCCTGGACAACCTGGGGGTTGAGGTGGTCTTTTCAACGGCAGAGGTGCTGTACGACTACCAGAGGGATACCATCAGCAAGGCCTTCGGCAATGTGCCGGTGCCGGATTGCTACGGCAGCCGTGAGGGCGGTTTTGTCAGCCACCAGTGTGAAAAAGGGGTGTACCATATCCTTGATCCCAATTACATCGTTGAGTATATCGGTGAAGATTCAGGGGAGAGTAACAGCATTGAGGGGGAGGTGGTGCTCACCCACCTGGATGCCTGGGGCATGCCCTTTATCCGGTACCGGACAGGAGATGTGGCAGGCCCGGGAACGGAAACCTGCGCCTGCGGCCGGACCTGGTCGACCATTAAAAAGGTAAAGGGCAGGGCAACGGATTTTATCGTCACCCCAGACGGCCGGTACCAGCATGCCCTGTCCCTGATCTACGTGGTCCGGGATATTGAAGGGGTGGATGAGTTTAAAATTATCCAGCACCAGCCGGATGAGGTAGAGGTCCTCTTAAAGATCCATGACGCCCTGTTTCCCGAAACCGGAGAAACGACCATTGCTGAAGGGATAAAAAAACGCATGGGCCAATCCGTGAACGTCCGTGTGAACCGGCTTGATTCAATTCCCAGGGATGCGTCGGGAAAATACAGGTATGTGGTGTCACATGTCAAGCCGGAGTAGGACAGCCCACCGGAGGCAAATTCCCCGCAGCGGGGATTCGCTGCCGCCGGCGGATATTCTTCAGCTGGACGAGGCCTGGATGAACCGCGGGGTCCGGGACCGGGTCAGCGTCATTATTCCCTGCTTTAATGCGGAAAAATACCTGGATATGGCGGTTGAATCCGTTTTAAGCCAGGACTACCCGGATATTGAGCTCCTGCTCCTGGATGACGGGTCCCGGGATAAAACCCCTGATATTATCCGGCAAATGGCCCGTGCAGATACCAGAATACGGCCATTTTTTTCCGGTCGGAACTCAGGCCCCTTTGCCTTAAGGAACCGGGGGCTTCAGGAGTCATCCGGAGAGTTTATTGCCTTCCTGGACAGCGACGACAACTGGGCAGCAGGCAAACTTAAGTTGTCTGTGGCAGCACTCAGGGCGTCTCCCGGAGCCGGGCTCTGCCATCACCTGCTGATGCGGATGGATCCGGACAATGCCCCGCTCCGGATGCTTGAACTCAACTCCGGGCGGTACAGGGGGATTTGCTTCCATGCCATGGTAAGGCAGAACGGGGTGGCCACCACCTCAGTGGTTATCCCGAGGCAGGTGTTCCGGGTTACCGGCGGGTTTGACCAAAGCCTGCGGTACCGCGGCGATTGGGAGATGTGGACCCGGATTTCCCGGAACTATCCCTTTGTGTTCATCGACCGGCCATTGGGCAATTACCGGGTCCACCGGGAAAACGTATCCGGTGA
>JAKSAX010000462.1 GCA_022361395.1 Desulfobacterales bacterium
ATAATCTGAATGCGGGGAACCGGCGCAGCCTTATGGCATGCCTGGATGAGAAAGGGCTGTTTTACGCCAAAAAATCCATTGAACAGGTGGCAGCCATTCTTAACGTATCCAGGGCCACATCTTATAACGATCTTCAGACTGTCCGCAAAACAGCCTCAACCCGTAAAAAAAGGATAATACCATGACCTGCAGCCCAGGCATCATAACCCTTGACCGGATCAAGGAACTGATTACCCCCCTTGATCTTTGCCCGCTGATTGAAGAGGGCTTTACTGCCTATTCCCGGGGAGAGGTGGTTGTACCGCCGGTGGGAGAACTCTGCTTTGACACCCCGCCGGGGGACACCCACATAAAATACGGGCATGTCAAAGGGGCGGAGCACTTTGTCATTAAAATTGCCTCAGGATTTTACAACAACCCGGGCATCGGGCTTCCGTCCAACTCCGGCCTGATGCTTGTATTTTCCAGCCGGACAGGCATCCTTGATACCATTCTCATGGACGAAGGCTACCTTACCGACCTGAGGACGGCCCTGGCCGGACAGATCGCAGCCCGTTACCTTGCCCGGCCCGATATCCGGACCATCGGTGTTCTCGGTACAGGTATCCAGGCGAGAATGCAGGTGGAGCACCTCCTGC
This sequence comes from Desulfobacterales bacterium, assembly GCA_022361395.1. GTDB lineage: Bacteria > Desulfobacterota > Desulfobacteria > Desulfobacterales > Desulfobacteraceae > Desulfobacter. The sequence continues at coordinate 639 of JAKSAX010000462.1, forward strand.
CGGTAACCCCGTGCAGGAATATCCTGGTATGGGGAAGAACGCCTGAAAAGGCGGTCCGGTATCAAAGGGATATGCAGGCCCTGGGATATTCGGTGCAAACGGCAAAGACCCCTGCCGATGTTGCGGCCCGGGCCGACCTGATCATTACCACCACCCCGGCCGAGGCTCCCCTGCTGTCTGCCGCAGACATCAGGCCCGGTACCCATATCACGGCCATGGGATCGGATACCCCGGCAAAACAGGAGCTGGATACCGGCATCCTTGAAAAGGCAGATATCGTTGTTGCAGACAGCATCAGCCAGTGCCGGACCCGGGGAGAAATTTCAAAGGCCCTGGCAGAAGGATACATAACCAAAGACAGAATACTGGAACTGGGCCGGGTAATTGAAACAAGCCAAGGGAAAGAGGGCAGGCAGCCCCGGTCCGTCAGACTCTCTGACAGCCAGATCACCATTGCCGATCTCACCGGGGTGGCAGTGCAGGATATTCAGATTGCCACGGCGGTTTGCCGGGCACTGAAAAAAACGGAGGGAAAACCCCATGAATGATGCAATCAGGTTTACAAGCACCCGGGAAAAAATTGATCCTGTCAGATTTGACGAGGCAGTACTTCAAGGCTTTGCTCCCGGGGGCGGACTCTTTGTTCCTGACCGCCTGCCTCAATTTTCAAAGGCCGATCTGAACCAAATGAAAGAACTGAGTTATCCGGATCTTTGCGTTGCCGTCCTGTCAAACTTCATTGATCCGGGCATTATCCCGCCCAAGGATCTTGAAACCCTTGTCCGGAAAAGCTTTGAGGGGTTCGGCCATCCGGATATTCTTCCGCTGGTCCCCTGCCCCACGGATTCTTCCATCCGGATCATGGAGTTATTCCACGGCCCCACCCTGTCATTCAAGGATATTGCCATGGGGTTTCTGGTCCGGGTCATGGACTATCTGCTGGCAAGGGAGGGCAGACACCTGAACATCATCCTGGCCACCACCGGGGACACCGGTCCTGCTGCCGCCCATGCGGCTGCGGGGCTCTCCACCATTGACTGCTGGCCCCTGTTTCCAAAGGGAATGATTACCCCGGAACAGGAAATCCAGATGACCGGGCTCACCGCCCCGAACATCCATCCGGTGGGGGTGCGGAACTGCCCGGACGGCGGGGATGACCTGGACCGGGTGGTACTGGACCTTTTCCGGGACCGGGATCTCAAAACCCGTCTGAACCTGTCCAGCGTCAACTCCATCAACTGGTGCCGGGTCATGGTCCAGTCCGTCCACTATTTTTACGCCTATTTCAGAACCTGTGAACAGGTGGGCGATCCCATCGTCTTTTCCGTTCCCTCGGGTGCCTTCGGCAACCTCTTCGCCGGCTACCTGGCCAGGGAAATGGGACTGCCGGTACACAGGTTCATCTGCTCGGTCAATGCCAACCAGACCCTGAACCGTGCCTTTACCAGCGGATTGTTCAAGCACGGGGACCTCATTACCACCTGTTCTTCAGCCATTGATATCGTAATCCCCTACAACTTCTGGCGGTTCCTCTACTTTGCCACGGGCAGGGACACGGCAAAAATAAGCAGATGGATGGATGAGTTCCGGGCCAGCGGACAGGTACAGCTGGATGCTCCCACCCGGGAAGCCATTACAAAGGGGTTTCAATCCGTTTCCGTGACAGACCGGTTGACACTTGCAACCATAAAGGAGCTCTATGGGGCCGGCCCCTCTTACCTGCTGGATCCCCACGGGGCCGTTGCCCTGGCCGGAGCGTCAAAGGAGGACGGCAGTATGCCTGTTGTCTGCCTGGCCACGGCCCATCCGGCAAAGTTTCCGGATATCATTACCCGGGCACTGGCCGGGCCCGGCCTGCCTCCGGAGGCCACCCATCCGAGCCTTGTGCCGGGTTCGGATATCAACCTTGATGTCTGTGACCTCGGGAATCTTGAACAATACTTGATCAATTCCATCGGCTCCGTTTCCGGAAGATAGATCCGTAAAACAATACTGGAGAGTAAGTTGGCAGCATATACAAAACTGAGTACAAAAAATATAACAGACCTTTTGAAGAACTATGACCTGGGACCTCTGGAGGACAGTACCCCGTTATCCGGGGGCCAGGCAAACTCCAGCTACAGGCTGGCCACTCCCAAAGGGCTGTTTACCCTGTCGGTCTGCGATGAAAAAACAGAAGAGGAGGTCCGGGTCCTCACACGGGTACTGACATTCCTTGAAGCGCAGTCTTTCCCGGCCACAAGGCTGGTAAGGCCGGTAAAGGGCAATTCCTTTATCAGCCACGGTTCCAAACCCGTATACATAAAAGAGTTCCTGGACGGGGAGACCTGCCGGGAGCTGACCCGCCCCATGCTGATCCAGGTGGGAAAGGCCATGGCAAGACTCCACGGCTTATCTTCTCCCAGGGGGGTACCTGAGGCCTTCCCTTACGGGCTGGCCCACTTTGCCGAGGTCCTGGATGCCGGCACCGGTCATCCCTTTGAAAACTGGCTGGCTGAAAAAATGGCCTGGCTTGACACCAACCTTGACCGGTCCATGGCCAGAGGATTCATCCATGGGGATGTATTCTGGGATAACCTTCTGTTTAAAAACAGCACATTAACTGCGGTCCTGGATTTTGAAGAGGCCTGCCAGTATTTTCTGCTCTATGATCTTGGCATGGCTGCCGTGGGATGCTGCGCAAAAGATGGGCGTTTTGATCCGGAGAAGATCAACAATCTGCTGGAAGGATACCAGGCGGCACGGCCCATGTCTGACGCGGAAAAAGACCAGTTCAGGCCCTTCCTGGTTTATGCGGCCACTGCCGCTGCCTTCTGGCGCTTCCGGCAGTATAACCTGAGGCGTCCGGACCCGGAGCTGGCTGACAGCTACAGAGAACTGGCAGCACTGGCAGACCAGGCACCGGGGTTGAGCCTGGTCCTGTAACCCGGGGGTCAGCTGCCTTTCAAAACCTTTGCCAGATGATTCACCGCCTTATAGGCGCTGACAATGGAGATACCTGATCCGGATTTTTCCCGTTTCCAGTCCTGGTGGGCAATGATGCTGCCCGCAGCATAAAGTTTCGGATGCCGGATTTTTCCATCACGGCCCAGGGGCCTGAACACCTCATCGGTTTCAATTCCGGCCCGGTTTACAGGATGCCCCTGGACGTTGAAAAAATCCCGGTGAAACCAGTCCGACCGCTTGGCGGTCTGGGTAACGGGCAGGTCAAAGAGCATCTCTTTTATGATTCCTTTATCGTTGACGCCCAGTCCCCGCCCCAGGAACCGGCCCGTGGCAACAATCAGGTGTTCCGCCCGGATCTCAAGGGTGTTCATCCCCTCGGCAACATTAAAACAGAACCCGTTGTCATCCGTTTGAATCTCTTTTACTGATACGGGGAAATGCCGTACAGCCGTTTCAGAGAGTTGCCCCAGGTAGGCCTCTTTGGTCCGCATGCCCGTTACAGAGGGGGCAAGGGTGGGAATTTCAAAGACCGCCGTACCAAGGGCTTTTTCCATCTTGGCCCGCAGCTCTTCAAACCGGTAAATCCCGAGGATAGCCGGCAGCCCCACGGCATCGTATCCGCCCACATGGGGACGCAGCACCTTGATGAAGCGGGACAGGACATCCGGGGTTTCAAGATCCCAGGTCAGGCGTTCGCACATGAGATCCCCTGCCTTTTCCCTGCCCGGGAATTCAACGGTAACACTGCCCATGCAGGGGTGGGCCGCTTTTAAATTCTGTGCCATCTGGCGGGCGCCGAATCCTTTCAGCCCCCTAATATCCACAATAAGGATCCGCTGTTTGCCTGCCAGTGCTCTGGTGCCGGCAATCATGGCGGACGGTACGCACCAGGTGGATTTTAAAGTACCTGCCGGCGTGATGATCTGCTGGTTGGTCTCAGGGGTGCAGTGGTATCGGATACCGGCCCCGTTCATGAACCCTGTAAACTCTTCAAATCCATGAACAATCTCATCCCTGGAGACCCGGGCATAGGGATGATTCGGCTGACGGGCAATAAGCGCTTCAATTCCCTTGAACGGATTCTCAAACCGCTCAGCCCCCGGAATCCCGGAAAACAGGTCCAGGCATCCCGAAGAAAAACTGATTTCGGAAGCCTTACCCGCCTGGACAACGGATAATCCCCTGTTGGCGGCAAATATGGCTGCCGCCATACCGGCCATACCCGTTCCCACAACAGCCAACTGGCAATTTACCCTATTTCCGGACCGGATTACGGCAGCATTCATCAGAGGGTCTCCATTCCGAAAAGGGCGCATAAAAAAGATTCCTGAAGTTCCACCCGCATAAGCTCCTTATCCCGGACCAGGGGCCTGAACCCCTTCCAGCGTTCGTTTACAAAGTCTTTAACCTGGTCCATGCCCTGGTCATCAGCCAGCTCCCCTTTACGGTAGAGATAGGCCGCCAGCCGGAATGAACAAAAGGTGCCCTGGCAGGGCCCCTTGCCGATGCGGCTGCGCCGTCCCACCTCTTCAAGGGTGGGCAGTGCCCCCTCATCTTTAAGGGACCGGACAATTTCATCCACCATGTATTCGGAGACCATTTCACATTCACAGATCAGGGTGTCACGGCGCTCGGGATTTTTCATCCAGACCCGCGGGGCCTTCCCAGGTTCGGTCCATTCGCCCTTGGCGCTGGCCGGCAGGGGATTTTTTGCGGTCAGGCAGGGATTGCTGTTTTTCAAACGTCCTGCCACAATATCCGAAGCCTTTTCAGCCATGAGCCGGAAGGTGGTCAGCTTCCCGCCGGTGATCGTGACCAGGTTTTCTACCTTGTTTTTATCATGGTCTTCATCATGGGTTTTAAGGGTATAGTTCCGGCTGATGCTGCGGCCGTCCCCGCCCGGTGTTCTGACCAGGGGCCTGACACCGGCATAGGCCCTGATATACCTGGCATTGCCAAGGGAAGGCACCATGTCCGCCCCTTCTTTTATAATGGCGTCCACCTCTGCTGTGGTGGGCCTGATGTCATCCAGACTGTCGATTTCCATGGATGTGGTGCCGATGATGGAAACAGTTCCCCCGGGCACAAGGATATCCGCATCTGATGCCTTCCGGAGACGGTTTATCACCCGGTCGTTCATCCGGCTCTGGGTCACCAGAAGGGAGCCCTTTGAATAGCTCATGGAAATGCCGGCCCCGGCCATGGCAGCCACGGTATCGGCCCAGGCACCGGTGGCGTTAACAAATTGCACGGCCTCAATTTCAAATTCCTTGCCGGACCGTTTGTGGGTCACCCGGGCGGCCTGAATCCTGCCCTTTTCAACAATAAAGCCTTCAAGCTTTACATTCCTGAGAATGGTAGCGCCGTTGGCCTGGGCATCGGCAGCATTGTCAAGTGAGAGCATAAAGGGATCAACCACGCCGTCCTGGACGGCAAAGGCCGCTTTTATATTTTCCGCAAGACAGGGTTCTTTCTCTTTTGCCTCTTCCGGGGACAGGGATTTGACAGGGATGCCGTACCTGTTACAAAGCTGCGGAAAATCAGCTATATAATTATCATCATCCTGCGCCACGGCCACAAAAAGGCCGCCTGTATCCTCAATGCAGTGGGGGGCCAGCTGTTTGAGCAGCAGGTTTTCCCTGTGACATTCCGCTGCGGCCTGCCCGTCCTTGAACACGTACCGGGCACCTGAGTGCAGCAGCCCGTGATTGGCGCCTGAAGCACCTGCATTGATATCTTTCTGGTCGATGAGGATGCAGTCAATTCCCCTCAGCGCCAAATCCCGTGCAATACCGGTTCCGGTAGAGCCGCCGCCGATTATTAGAACCTGGGTCTCCAAAAGTCTTCCTTATATATAGGTCCGGAAATGTAATCGTTTACATTTATTTAAATTGTATGTATCTGGAACGAGTTCTATCGTTTTTTATCTTCCACCCATATTTCAAGATCGATAATGTTCTTTTTTTATTCTTTTTTTATCGAAAATTCAACTTTTATTATTCTTTTTTATCTTTTTTCTTCTTGACTTACACATGAAACTTTAATAACAAACCATGATGATGGGAAATTTTACGTATGTTCTCTTTTTTTTATTTTTTCGTAAGACCAGGAAAAATAACCGGATACAATTGTTTTCAGGAGGCATTGTCTGAAAAATGGGGCTTACCCTAGAACATGTTAATAAAGTGGTGGAGGGAGAAACTCACCTGGCCGATATCCACCTTGACCTGGCATCAGGATCAAGGCACGTGATCCTCGGCAGGACCCTTGCCGGAAAAACATCCCTGCTGCGGATCATGGCCGGCCTTGACCGCCCCACATCAGGAAAAATACTGGTCAACGGCCAGGATGCCACAGGGGTTTCCGTACGAAAACGGTCCGTGGCCATGGTGTACCAGCAATTTATTAATTACCCTTCCTTTACGGTGTACAATAATATTGCCGCACCTCTAAAGGTCAGCGGCGTGCCTGCGGAGGAAATTAAATCCCGGGTCATGGAAACGGCCAAGGTGCTTCATCTTGAACCCATGCTCGACCGTCTGCCCTCGGAACTCTCCGGCGGACAGCAGCAGCGGGTGGCCATTGCCAGGGCCTTGATGAAGGATACCGATCTCCTGCTCCTGGACGAACCCCTGGTCAACCTGGATTACAAGCTTCGCGAGGAACTGCTTGAAGAGCTCCAGGTGATTTTCGACCAGAGGGAGTCTGTGGTGATCTATACCACGACAGAGCCTTCGGAGGCGCTGAAGCTGGGCGGAAATATCGTGGTCATGGATGAGGGCCAGGTACTTCAAACCGGCAGGACCTCGGATGCATACCGGAACCCTTCTACCATGAAAACAGCGGAACTCTTTTCAGATCCGCCCATTAATTTTTTCAACGGCCAGATTGAAAAGGACCGTATCGTCATCGGCCGGAACCTGAGGCTTGACAATCAGGCCCCGTTCAGCAAGCTTGCACCGGGGCAATATAAATTCGGTATCCGTCCCAACCACCTGTACCTGAGCCGGCAGCACGCTGATGATGCCCGGATCGAATCCACAGTGGAGATTTCAGAGATCAACGGTTCCGAGAGTTTTATCCATTTTAAATTTGACGGCTGCCAGACCGTTCTGCACGAAGTGGGGATTGATACCCGGAAAATAGGCTCCGATATCACGGCCTATGTCAACCCGCAAAAATTCTTTGTCTATTCCGAAGACGGGGATCTGCTCATATCACCGGACAGGCAAACCCCGGACAATTAAGGAGAGATGAATGGCTCAAATAAATTTAGATGAAATAGCGCATAGCTATCTTCCCGACGTCCAGAAGGAAGATGAATATGCGCTCAAACGCATCCATAATATCTGGGATGACGGCGGCGCCTATGCCCTGCTGGGTCCCTCCGGATGCGGGAAAACCACCCTGCTCAACATTATTTCAGGCCTGCTCAAACCCAGCAGGGGCCGGGTGAAATTCGGGGACATTGATGTTACAGATCTTCCCCCTGAGAAACGAAACATTGCCCAGGTATTCCAGTTCCCGGTTCTCTACGATACCATGACGGTTTTCAACAACCTGGCCTTTCCCCTTAAAAACCGCGGGTTTGACAAGGCATATATTGACAAACGGGTAAGGGAAGTGGCTGAAATACTTGAGCTTGAACCCGTTCTCAATAAAAAGGCAGAGGGCCTGGGCGCGGATGCCAAGCAGAAAATTTCCCTGGGCCGGGGCCTGGTCAGGGAAGATGTGGCAGCTATTTTGTTTGACGAGCCCCTTACGGTGATCGACCCCCAGCTGAAGTGGGAACTGCGCTGCAAGCTCAAGGAAATCCATGAAAAGCTGAAACTGACCCTGATCTATGTCACCCATGACCAGGTCGAAGCCCTGACCTTTGCAGACAAGATCATTGTGATGTACGAGGGCTGGATTGTTCAGATCGGCACCCCACAGGAGCTGTTCGAATATCCCAATCACAAATTCGTGGGATATTTTATCGGCAGTCCGGGCATGAACTTCGTGCCCTGCACCATGGAGGGGGATATGGTTAAGATCGGCAATGCACGCATCCCTGTGGATGAAAAAACAGCCGCGCTTGCCAGTGCATCGGAAGGCAAGCTTGAAATGGGCATCCGCCCCCTCTACCTCACCTTGTCCTGCGATCCCATTGAAGGGGGATTTGAAACAGATGTCAAAGGGGTGGAAGACCAGGGCAGCCACCGCATCGTCTCACTGGATTTTCAGGGTCACACCCTCAAGGCAAGAATCGCTGAAAACGATCCCGTACCTGAAGCAAAAGCCTGGATTTCCTTTCCCAAGGAATGGATCCGCCTGTTTGCAGATGAACATTTATTAAAGTAGGAAGGAGGCACTCGCATGAAAAAATGGCAAGACAATAAGGGATGGCTCTTCATCCTCCCGGTCTTTTTAATCGTTGCCTTCAGTGCCATCGTGCCCCTGATGACCGTGGTCAATTACTCCATCCAGGATATATTCGGCCCGGGTCAGCGGGTATTTGTGGGAACGGAATGGTTCAGGGAGGTGCTCACCGATGAGCGGCTCCACGAAGCCCTGTGGCGGCAATTGCTCTTTTCCGGCCTGGTACTGCTCATTGAAATGCCCTTAGGGGTAGGCATTGCACTGCTCATGCCCCAGAAAAAGGGCATCGGCGCCTCCGTGGTTCTGGTTACCCTGGCCCTTCCCCTGCTCATTCCATGGAATGTCATCGGCACCATATGGATTATCTTCACCCGGCCCGATATCGGGCTTATGGGGGCCACCATCAACAGCCTGGGGCTAACCTTTGACCATACGGCATCCGGGCTCCATGCATGGATCACCCTGATGCTCATGGAAGTCTGGCACTGGACCCCCCTTGTGGCCCTGCTGGCCTATGCAGGCCTCCAGTCCATTCCGCCGGCATATTACCAGGCCGCCAAGATCGACGGCGCATCTTCCTGGTCCATCTTCAGGTATATCCAGCTCCCGAAAATGCGGGGGGTTCTGACCATCGCCCTGCTGCTGCGTTTCATGGACTCCTTCCTGATCTATGCCGAACCCTTTGTCCTGACAGGCGGCGGACCCGGCAACACCACCACCTTCCTGTCCATCTACCTGGTCAAGATTGCCGTGGGCCAGTTTGACCTGGGCCCTGCAGGCGCATTCTCACTTATTTACTTTCTCATCGTACTTCTGTTCTGCTACCTGTTCTACCAGGCCCTGCTGAACGTGGGGAAAGGAGAACAATCATGAAAAAAAGATATATCGTTTTAACCGTTTACCTTGTGGTCATCATGCTGCCCATATACTGGATGCTGAATATGAGCCTGAGGACCAACGCGGACATTATGGCTAATCTTGTATTTTTTCCAACTGATATCACCTTTGGCAACTATATGAAGATATTCACGGATCCCTCATGGTACTCCGGATATATCAACTCCATTATTTACGTGGTCCTGAATACCGTTATCTGCCTGGTTACGGCACTGCCCGCGGCCTATGCCTTTTCCCGGTATTCATTCATCGGCGACAAACATGTGTTTTTCTGGCTGCTCACCAACCGCATGGCTCCGGCAGCCGTATTCCTGCTGCCCTTTTTCCAGCTCTACTCCACCTTCGGGCTTATTGACACCCATATCGCCGTGGCCATGGCCCACTGCCTGTTCAACCTGCCGCTGACCGTATGGATCCTGGAAGGATTTATCTCAGGCGTACCCATTGAGATTGATGAGATGGCATTTATTGACGGGTACAACTTCCCGAAGTTCTTTTTCTTTGTCTTTGTGCCCCTGATCCGGTCCGGTATAGGCGTTGCCGCCTTCTTCTGCTTCATGTTCTCATGGGTGGAGCTTCTCTTTGCCAGGACCCTTACCACCACCGCAGCCAAGCCCATTGCCGCCACCATGACACGAACCGTGTCCGCATCCGGTCTTGACTGGGGACTGCTGGCCGCCGCAGGTATACTGACCATTGTTCCCGGAGCGCTTGTCATCTGGTTTGTCAGAAATTATCTTGCCAAGGGCTTTGCCCTGGGCCGCGTATAAGAAGGAGGCGCTATGAACCTTGACTGGATGGCATGGACAATTCCCACCGCCTGCTTTTTTTCCTTTATCGTTCTAATGCTCATCGGAATGACCATCTGGGAAATCAAATCCCCGACTGTTAAACGAAAAGGCTTTCTTCCCATTGAAACCACGAGGGGAGACCGCCTTTTCATCGGCCTTTTAACCACAGCCTACATCCACCTGGCCTGGGTGGGGCTCACCGAACTGGCCATATGGTTTGCCCTGGGTATCTCAATTGTCTGGATGGGAATTGTGATGCGCTGGGGGTAGTTCTTTTGTTACAGCCCGGGAAAAGGGTTTTGCCAAAGGCCTTCAGGCCTTTTCCCGGGCGCATCTTCATTTTTTCACCATTTTTTTGAAGGCCTTGGGAGGACCGTAGATGAAAAAACTTTTAGCACTGGTTTCAGCTCTTTGCCTGCTCTCCGCGCCGGCATTCGCCGGAATGGATGCGGCCAGGAAGTGGGTTGAAAACGAATTTCAGCCCTCAACCTTGTCCAAAGCAGACCAGCTCAAGGAAATGGAATGGTTCATCAAAGCTGCCGAACCGTTCAAAGGCATGGAAATCAAAGTGGTTTCCGAAACCATCCCCACACATGAGTATGAATCCAAAACCCTGGCAAAGGCCTTTTACGAAATTACCGGCATCAAGGTCACCCATGACCTGATCCAGGAGGGGGATGTAATCGAAAAACTCCAGGTTCAGATGCAGTCCGGTAAAAACGTATTTGACGCCTATGTCAACGACTCCGACCTTATCGGTACCCATTACCGCTACGGCCACGTGGTCAACCTGACCGACTGGATGGCCGGCGAAGGCAAAGACGTGACCCTGCCCACCCTTGATATTGATGATTTCATGGGTAAATCCTTTACCACGGGCCCTGACGGAAAACTTTACCAGATGCCTGACCAGCAGTTTGCCAACCTTTACTGGTTCAGATATGACTGGTTTGCCCGTGATGATTTCAAAAAGAAATTTAAAGAAATCTACGGTTACGAGCTTGGTGTTCCCGTAAACTGGTCTGCCTATGACGACATTGCCGATTTCTTCGGCAACCATGTCAAGGAGATCGACGGCAAAGCCGTATACGGCCACATGGATTACGGTAAAAAAGCACCGGATCTGGGTTGGCGCTTCACTGATGCATGGCTCTCCATGGCAGGCTGCGGTGACAAAGGCCTTCCCAATGGTAAACCTGTTGACGAATGGGGTATCCGTGTAGACGAGAATAACCGCCCGGTCGGTTCTTCCGTAGAGCGCGGCGGCGCCACCAACTCCCCGGCAGCCAAATATGCCCTGAGAAAATACATGGAATGGCTGAGAAAATATGCCCCTCCGGGCGCCCTTGGCATGGACTTCTACCAGAGCCTTCCCGCACTTGCCAAAGGCAACGTGGCCCAGCAGATCTTCTGGTACACCGCCTTTACTGCGGACATGGTTAAAGAAGGCACCCCTGTTGTCAACGCCGACGGTACTCCCAAATGGCGTATGGCCCCCTCTCCCCACGGTCCCTATTGGGAAGAAGGCATGAAGCTGGGTTACCAGGACTGCGGTTCCTGGACCCTGCTGAAATCCACTCCGGTGGACAGAAGAAAAGCCGCCTGGCTGTTTGCACAGTTCTGCGTGGCCAAATCCGTATCCCTGAAAAAGGCCCATGTGGGCTTGACCCCTGTACGCGACAGCGATATCCGTCACCAGTCTTTTACAGACCGCGCCCCGAAACTGGGCGGCCTAGTGGAATTCTACAGAAGCCCTGCCCGGGTTCAGTGGACCCCGACAGGCACCAACGTGCCTGACTATCCGAAACTGGCCCAGCTCTGGTGGCAGAATATCGGTGAAGCCGTATCCGGCGAAGTAACCGTATCCCGTGCCATGGACAACCTGGCCAAGGAACAGGATAAGATCCTTGCCCGTATTGAGCGTGCCGGTGTCCAGGGTGACAAAGGCCCGAAGCTGAACAAAAAGGTTGATCCCGAAAAATGGTTGAAAAAACCAGGGAGCCCCAAGGCCAAACTGGACAATGAAAAGCCCCAGGGAATCACTGTTGATTATGATGAGCTGATCAAAAAATGGCAGCAATAATCACAGCGTTATCTGATCTGAATTAGACCGCAAAGGGGCATTTTCCTTGAGAATGCCCCTTTGCTATTTTATTGGCAGGAAGCCCCCGGTGACCGGCCGTTTCAACCGGGGCAGTACGGCCATCCCGGAAATTTCCGGTAAAACTGAACGCCGGATTTCCCAAGATATCTCTTCCAAAACCAGGGCCGTTAATGATAATGCAGTAAAGCTTGCAATAAAATCACGGCAGAACAGGGTGGCGGAAAGTTTAAAATTTAGACGTGTATTCTATTTGGAAAAATTAAATGGCACAGACCTATATACCGGCGGACCGGCAGACACGGATCAGAAAAATCATCGAAGAGACCGGAGTGGTAAAGGTTGTGGACTTAAGCCAGAGGTTCCACGTTACAGAGTTGACCATCCGGCGTGACCTTGATGTCCTTGAAAAGCAGGGCGTCCTGGACAGGACCCATGGCGGGGCCATTCTCCGCCACCGGATGAAAACAGAGCCGCTCTACACGGAAAAAGACCGGATCAACCGCCTTGAAAAGGAACTGATCGGCAATGCCGTCAACCGGGTGGTGGAACCCGGGGATACCCTGCTTATAAACACCGGCTCCACCACCTCCCAGGTCCTCCGCCATCTCACTGGAAAGCAGTTGCGGGTGATCACCAGTAATGCCAATGCCCTGCTGGAAGTCAATGATCCCGAGATCGAACTGATTCTCACCGGCGGTATTTTCAGGCGGGAATCCAACTCCATGATCGGCTTTTTCACCCATTCCGTGCTTGACCAGGCCTGCGGCTCAAAAGCCATCATCGGCGTGGACGGTTTAAGCATAAAGTTCGGCCTAACCACCCCGATCCAGCAGGAGGCCGAAGTGACCCGCCTGATGATCGAACGGACCCAGGGGCCCGTGGTGGTGGTCACCGATCACAGTAAAATCGGGGTGGTCTCCAACTTTGTCACCGCACCTATCAAAAAGATTGATGTACTGGTCACCGATGCCGGAATCAAGCCGGATTTTAAAAAGATGCTGGAAGATCTGGGCATCAAGGTGATTATTGCCAGGGAGTAAGATTTCCCTCCATATACTAGTGGGATGCAACTGACAAGTCCTCCATCGCAAATTTCAGGCTATTCTCATAAATCCGGTTTCTCTCACTCACCTGAATTGTCTTTTCATAGTAACGCTCAAATCTTTACACAATAAAACCCGCCTCCCACACTCTTCTTTGCTTTTTCCGCTCTTCCCGCTTTGAATCAACGATTTTCCTTGACATATCCCGATACAGAATTTAATTTCACTATAGTGAAATATTAATCACCATGGTTTAAGGAGGCAGTCCATGACAGCAGCCCTTGTTTTCTACCTCGTGTTTCCGGCAATCATCATCTATGCCTGTATCCGGTATCCCCTGCTGGATAAAATCGGCATGATCATCATCTGTTACGCCATCGGCCTGGTTCTGGGTAATATCAACCTCCTGCCCGGGGGGATCATCAAGGTCCAGGAAAGCCTCTGCGAAGTAACGGTTGCCCTGTCCCTGCCACTGCTCCTCTTCTCCCTTGACCTGAAACAATGGATGCGGCTTGCCGGAAAAACAATCCTATCCATGGTCCTTGCCATCTTTTCAATTATCCTGGTTTCAGGAGCCGGTTATTTATGGATCTCAGGGGTGGACAACTGGAAACTGGTGGGTATGGCAGTGGGGGTATATACCGGCGGCACCCCTAATCTGGCGGCAATTAAAACAGCACTGGCCGTTGATCCGGAGCTCTTTCTCACCTTTCACACCTATGATATTTTTGTCTCCCTGTTCTGCGTCATCTTTTTTATCACTATTGCCCAGCGGGTCTGCCGGCTTTTTCTACCCGGATTCTCCGCACCCGGCAGTGATTCAGGCCAGGATGATATGGATTGCAAAGAAGAGATAGATGATTTCAAGGGCATGCTGAACCTGAAAACTCTGAAAGGACTCGGAGCGGCAATTTTACTCTCCGGTTTTATTGTTGGGGTGTCCCTCGGCATCAGCCTGGCCGTTCCCGCATCCCAGGCAACCGCCGTTACCATTCTCATGATCACCACCCTGGGCATTGCAGCCTCCTTTGTACCGGCTGTCCGGAACATCGGTAAAACCTTCCAGCTGGGCATGTACCTGATCATGATATTCTGCCTGACGGTGAGTTCCATGTCTGCCCTGGAGCGGTTTGCAAACCTGAACCTGCCGCTGCTGGGGTATATCACCCTCTGTGTGTTCGGCTCACTGGCAGTTCACGGATTTTTGTGCAAAATCTTTAAAATCGATACGGACACCTTTATCATTACCTCGGCCTCCGCCATCTGCTCCCCCCCTTTTGTTCCGGTGGTGGCCGCAGCCCTTAAAAACAAAACCATTATCCTGTCCGGCCTGACCACAGGCATTATCGGTTATGCCGTGGGCAACTACCTGGGCATATCCATGGCCTATATTGTTAAATCCCTTAGCCATTGAGGAATCCATGAAAACAAAGATTTTACCTGAACAGGGCCGGGACTTTGAAGCAGTCCTGGACGAATTAAAAACGTTTGGAGAAAACGACCCGGACTACAAAACCGCCAGAACCTGGAGCCTTGTCTATTACCTGGGGGAAGAGCATGCGGAATTTTTAAACCGAGCAGGCGCAATGTACGCGTCTGCCAACGGCCTCAACCCCATGGCTTTTAAGAGTTTAAAGCGCTTTGAAACAGAGGTTATCCGGATGACTGCGGATATTCTCAGCGGGGATGATGATGCCTGCGGCATCCTGACCTCCGGCGGAACCGAAAGCTGCCTTCTGGCCGTTAAAACCTACCGGGACATGGCCAGAAAAAAACGGAGGGTAAGATACCCTGAGATGATTCTTCCGTCATCCGCCCATGTGGCCTGGGAAAAAGGCGCCCAATACTTTGGTGTCAAGCCTGTGCGGATACCGGTGGATGAGGGGTTCCGGGCGGATGTTGAAAAGGTCCGCAAAGCTGTGAATAAAAATACCGTGATGATCCTGGGCTCGGCTCCCGGGTATCCCCACGGGGTTGTAGACCCCATCTCAGAACTGGGAGAGATTGCCCTGGAAAAAAATATTCCCCTGCATGTGGATGCCTGTGTGGGCGGATATCTCCTTCCCTTTGTGGAGCAACTTGGCTATCCGGTCCCCCCCTTTGATTTCAGGGTTCCCGGTGTGACAAGCATCTCCGCAGATACCCATAAGTACGGGTACAGCGCAAAAGGGGCCTCTGTCATACTCTACCGGAACATGGACATCATGGAACACCAGATCTTTGTGTCAACGGAATGGCCCGGCGGCATCTTTGCGTCTCCCGGTCTTCTTGGGACACGCCCGGGCAGCTCCATTGCCGCCGCCTGGGCCGCCATGCAGGCCATGGGAAAGGACGGTTATACTTCCCATGCAGAAAAAATAATGAGCACCACCGCCACCCTGATAAAAGGCGTGAATGCCATTGAAGGGCTGCAGGTGCTGGGCCGTCCTGAAATGAGCCTCTTTGCCTACCGGTCCGTTGAAAAAAAACTGGGCATCTATGCTGTCGGAGATCAGATGGAAAAACGGGGATGGCATATTGACCGCCAGCAAAAACCCGAATGCCTCCATGCCATGGTCACCCCAATGCACCAGGCGGTAACGGATCAATACCTCACCGATCTTGCCGGCAGCGTGGCCTATGTCAGGGCAAATCCAAAACTGTCGGCCCAGGGCGGAGCCGCCACCTATGGTATGGTATCCAAGGTTCCTTTCAGGAAAATGGTAAAAAAGAATGTGCTGGAAATGATGCGGGAGATGTACGGGCCCCGGGGCCAGGCCCTGAATCTCGGCGACCGGGACAGCAAAAGCCGGGGATGGGCAGACCGCCTGGGCCGTCTCTTTCTCAGGTTCGGCTCCTGACGGCGGTCCCATAAGCCGGGACCAGTCTTCAGGAAAGGGTCTTGGTCGTCATGTCAAGAAAGGTGGAAAAGAGTTGCTCATAGGACATACCATATGTTTCTTCAAAGCCCTGGCGGCGCATGAGAATAATCTGCATGACCCCGAACACCTGCCCCCAGAGAATCAGCATTAACTGCTCCGGGGTCAGCTCCGTTTTGATCTGCCCCCCGGCAATGGCCCCGGCCAGACATCGGGTCATCAGTGCTGACATGGCATCTGTTTTTTCCTGACATCGCTTTTTATAGGGTCCTGACGGCCTGTCTCCGGCTGACGATCCTGACTGATAAACACATGTATTGGCCTCATACACCATGATCAGCTTCAGGTAATCGGAATGGGCCAGGGAAAAATCAAAAAAGGCCTGTCCCATCACCCTGAGGTCATTGGTTTTCGATGCAGCCTCCAGGCTGTTGTACAGAAGGGTTAAACCGCGCAGAACCACTGCCAGGAATATCTCCTCCTTATCTTTAAAGTAAAGATAGATGGAGCGTTTATTATAGCCGGAGGCCCGGGCAATCTCTATGATAGTGGTGGCATCGTACCCGTTTTTGAAAAAAACCGGTTCAGCCATATCAACAATCCGGTTCTCCCGCTGCTGCTTCTCCCATGCCCTTCGCTCTTCGCCGGTCATCCGCTCTCCTTATTCATTCATCCGGAAAATAAAATTACACCATGATGAATTCCAAGTCAACCAGCTGAAATCTTCTCAAAGGCATCAGGAGCCTGCCATGGCAGCAATCCGGGCTGCAGGGCCGGGAAAATCCTTTGCCGGAAACGCCTCCTGAATGGACTTGATCACCGCCCGGACCACCTCTGTCTTCGGAAGGGGAGAGAGCATGTGCACTTCAATGGTTTTGATATCCATGATCACAGCTTCCATAACCTCATATTCTTTGAGACCCGAAACCAAAACAGATTTTATTTCAGACAGCAGGGTCTCCACATTTTTTGTATCCCGCTCATTCAGAATGATCTCTGAACTTAGAGAGAATGCGTCGTCATCAACCGGAACAGCGGGGGATATCCCCAGGGTCTCCAGCCCTGATACCGTAATCCCTATACCGCCGGACAGGGTTTTCAGTTCTGCATGACCGCCTATAAAAAGGGTTTCCGCAATCTGCCCTGCCTCATCTTCGCCAAGGCCAAGGACAGCCCCCACCTCATGCATGGAGACCGTTACCTCCGGGTCCCCGCCGGTCATGGTATTCAACTGCGCCAGGTAAGCGTTTATCTCCGGTGATTCCATATCCACGGTGAGTTCCTTTCAAATAAAAGCCCCGGCCCGGAAATCTTCCGGGCCGGGGTTGTTCAGATTGTCATATCAGGATCATTAAGACATGCAGCCGCCGTCTTCCCTGGTCACCTTGGCATAACACTCACCGCGCTCTTTATCATCTTTAGAGTTTTCATCACAGGCAGTCATTTTCTCTACCACAGTTTTCTGGTCATCAGCATCGCAATAGTCTTTTTTATCTTTGGAATCTGTCATGAGTGTCCTCCTTTATTATGAATTTACCAAGGGCCTGACCCGATTTGATTCAGGCACCGCGTATTAGATATAAGCTAACGCGGTACAGAGGATTGTCAACCATCCCGACCAGAGAGGTAAACATTTTCAATTCCACCCTTGGCCGGAAAAGTCAGGCAGCTTCTATCTCAAGATTATCTGTATCCATTGCAGAGACATCGGAGACATTTTCAAGCTCCGCAAGCAGGGTAAGCTCATTAGTCGAATCACTGGCCTGGGTCACCATATCATCATTGTAGCGATCTCCTTCCCAATGATATACCCTGGCATCTGTACCGTTGCTCACCACAAAATAAGTATCTTCATAGGAACTGTTATCCAAATACATGGTATCCAGCACCCCTGTTAAAACCGAGCCCAAGTCAGTAAAACCTGAATTAGCATGGTCAGTCACAACAATAATTTTATAACTATCCGGATCTCTATTAGATCCGCTTTTACCGTCGATAAAATCACTGGATCCCATACCTGAAAGACCTAGGTCAGCTTCAGAAAATTTAAGCAAATCATTGCCCGTGGACGCATCAATCTGGAAATCCTGAATAGAATCGGAATTGGATGAATCAACCAGTTTGAAAGTATCATTTCCCTCATCACCGTATAACGTATCAATGCCGCCGCTGCCGCCGCTGATAAGATCATTTCCTTTTTCACCTTCTATCCAGTTGTCGGCTGAATCACCAAAGAGCTCATCATTGCCGTCACTTCCCATTATGTCTTCTATGTTTGACAATGAATCAGTAAACAGCGCGTTGTCGTTCGCGTCGTATCCGGTAGCTACTCCCGAAGATAAATCTACATGGGCATGGTCAAAGTTGCTGTCCGTATCCTCATCCAGATAACTGAAATCAATCTCATCCTCGTCTCCGTCCAGGCCGTTCATTGTATCATTTCCCATAGTCGCCAAAAACACATCACCATGGTATGATTCAGTGTCATTGCTCCCCGTAAGGCTATCATTATGATCGGATCCCACAACGACTTTTATATCTATCAGGGTATCTGTATCGCCCCAGCCGTCAATGGCCGTACCGTTTTCCAGATTCACGGTGACACCATTAGGATCTTCAACATATGCTGCTGCGACCTCCTCGGAATCATCCCCTGTTGCTTTAATGGTGTCATTGCCCTCCATTCCGAGCATATAAAAAGCCGGTTCCTGATGATCCTGATTAGTCTGGTCATTTCTGTCATCACTGTAGGAAATGGTAAGCGAGTCGGCAAAGGCAGACCCAATCACCCCTGATATATGATCCAGGGTATCGGTGTCTCCCCAGCCGTCCGTGGCTGTGGAGCCTGAATAATCCTCGGAATTATTGGAATAGTCATAAAAAATCGAAACCGTGACCTTTGAAGGATCATCTCTGTAATCCACCTCATTTCCAGGATAATCAACAAGCTCGTCACCACCAAGCAGGGTGTCATTTCCCGCCCCTCCCACAAGGCGGTCTGCACCGTCTCCTCCGTCTAAGGAGTCATTGCCCGTACCGCCGTTTAATGTATCATCTCCGGCAAGCCCCTCGATAGTATCATCACCGTCCCCCCCACTGAGACTATCGGCACCAGATGTGCCGGTGATCTTTTCATTGGAACTGGTTTCAGGCTCATTCGGATCAGGATCATCAGGGTCATCAGGGTCATC
>JAKSAX010000538.1 GCA_022361395.1 Desulfobacterales bacterium
ACGATGGGAGATGGAGATGGACAAGATAGTTGACTCCCCGCTTACAGGACTGGGTTTCGGAGGATATTGGGGAGAGGAGCACTTTTTACGGACAGACGGCGTCTCTCCCCACAACCTTTATGTACAGATTCTTGTTAAACTGGGTTTAGTGGGCCTCGTACTCTATCTGGCCGTTGTTGCCCGGGTCTTTCAAAAGATGTATCAGGCAGTCACCCTCACCGGGAAAAACAAGGATCCTGAATTTATATTTCTGATAACCGGGATAATCGCCCTGATCGGAAGTCATACCTACTACCTGGCCTACTCCTTTGATTCATTCAGCTTTTTCTTTATCGGACTCAGCATGGCTGCCGTTAATGCCGGAACCACCGGGACCTGATATTAACGTGGATAACCGCCTCAAACTGACCATTCTGATGCCGGTGTGGTCCCCCATGCGTCATACTCTCTTCCAGATGCTGGCTAGCCGGCCCGATATCCGGCTCAGGCTCCTTTTTGAAAAAGAGGCCCTCGGGCACCGGCCCTCATGGCAGGCGGACTCCGGTGCAGCCTATGACTGGGAGATCATCCATAGCTTTCACCCCGGATTTGTTAGGAGATTTCGCCTCATCCCCTATCGTCTGCCTTTTTTCATTCAAAAAGATCCCCCTGATGTCCTGATCGTGGTTTGCCTGGCCCAGGCGGTCATCGCATTGCTTTCTGTATGTTTCATGAAGACAAAGATCATTCTCTGGACCGGGGAGAACAGGCATGTCCTGTCGCGACGTTCTTCTCCCGGGCTGATGAAATTGATCCGCCGGATAATTTATCCCTTTATTGACGGGTTCGGCTGCTACAGTGACGCCACAGGATTATTCCTGAAAAATGAATTTGGTGTCCCTGAATCAAAGCTGTTCAAAATCCCCCAAAGCATTGATAACAGGCATTTTAAAAGGGATGAAAAAAAAATGCCCCACGGACGGGAGGAAGAAAAATATACATTCCTGATAGTAAGCCGGCTCACCCCGTTAAAGGGGCTTGTCAGAATGATAACGGCCTGGCAGAAGCTTCCCCGTGAGATGTCAGAATGATGTGCCTTAAAGATTGCAGGCTCCGGTCCCATGAAGGAGAAGCTTGAATCCCTCTGCCGCAGGAACCGTAAAACCAACATCAGGCTCGCCGGGTTTATCGATTACAAGGCTCTTCCGCTGTTGTATCAGGAGGCAGATGTGCTTATCCTGCCGTCACTGGAGGATAACTGGGGTTTTGTGATTAATGAGGCAATGGCCTCCGGGGTGCCGGTACTCTGCTCAACGTACGCCCAGGCCCGTGAAATGGTCATTGAAGGGGAGAACGGATATATCTTCGATCCTTTAAATGAACAGGAAACATTGTCAGCCATTATCACAATGTATGAAAAAAGAGATCAATGGCCTCAACTGGGCCGGAAGGGGCGTGAAACTGTTGAACAATACTTTTCTCCACAGAAATCCGTAACAAAGATGGTAGCCGGAGTCAGAAAGATTCTGGACAGATGAAAAAGGTAAAATATGACACAGGCCTGTTGTTGCGCTCCCTTCTGACCACGTTTTTCGGCTCCCTTGACGCCGGTGCCGTTCCCTTTTGCGTCCTGCGGAACTATGATACCCTTCCCGGGCATACGGACAACGATGTCGACATACTGGTGGACCGGAATCACTTTGAGGCGGCCGTGCAGATCCTGTATACCATGGCCGGCCGTGCCGGCCTTACCCTGCACATGCATATTGAACATGCCTGCCTCTTGCTCATGTTTCATGCTTCGGGAAATCCCCGCGACCAGTATCACATTGATCTGTATACGGAAATTACCTGGAAGGGCTTTTCCCTAGGCGACCCGGAGGAAATTCTTTTGTCCCGCCGCCGTCATCATGGATTTTATATTCCGGATCCCGCCTGGGAGCAGGCAGTCAATCTGCTTGCCGGCCTGGTCTACCAGGGCCGGGTTAAAAGAAAGTACAGGCAGGGGATTCATAAAACCGCAGTGCACAAAATTCACGGCAACACCCTTTTATCCGTATTGAACCGGGTATTGGGCACCCGTGAAGGCTGTATCATATGGAAGCAGGCCCAAAATTCAGCCTGGGAATCCATTGAAAAAAGGTATCGAAAGGTTCAAAACGCATTGGTTGTTCAAAATATGCGAAAGAACCTTCCCGGACTGCTCAGGCGGCAGACCGCCCTGGCCGGGCGGTTAGTGAGGCGGTTGGTTTATCCTGCCGGTATTTCAATGGCAGTAATCGGTCCGGACGGCGCAGGGAAATCCACCCTGATCTGGAAACTGGTACGGAGGCTGACCATAACCTTCAAAGGAAAGCAGAGAATTGTCCACTGGAGGCCGGAACTCTTAACCTCCTCTCCCGGGTCGGAACAGCCGCCTGAAACAGCCCCCCATGAGAAACCCGTAAGGGGCAGGGCCATGTCCATGATTTTTTTTACCTACCATACCCTCATGTTTATCCTGGGCTATGCCCTGAAACTGGCCCCTCTCAGGCTCAAGGGATGGGCAATTTTTCTGGACAGGTATTATTATGACTTTTTTGTTGATTTGAAACGGTTTCGCCTGGTCCTTTCAAACCATTGGGTAGATCTGGGATTTTTTTTCGTTCCCAAGCCGGATATTGTCCTTCTGCTGGACGCCCCGCCTGAAGTACTCCGGATGCGTAAAAAGGAGGTAAGTGAAGAGGAAACCCTTCGTCAGTGCCGTGCTTACCGGCAACTGGCACGCAACCTGCCCAACAGCTATATCCTGAATGCAGACCAGCCTGTTGACCGTGTCGCGGATGATGCCCTGAAAATTATTATACCGGAAGTGCTCACCCAAAAGGCTGAGCACAGGCGGAAGAGGGATCAATGGCGGAAGCATTGAATGGGCAGACAAAACCGCCCTGGTGGATCCTGCTGCCGGAAAAAGGGAGTATTGCCCTGAGGGAGATCCCCTTTTCCCCTGAAAAAAGGTGTGTCAGAATTACCGGAAGCATTGCCGGCAGATCTTTAAGCAAAATTGAAGGCGTTGTTCTGGGCAACCCCGGAAAAAAAGATGTCAGCCTGCTGACCAAAAAAGGGTTTTCATGGTGTTACGCTTTTGCAGTAATCCCGTCCCTTAAGTCGCCGGTGTGGTGCATTTCCACAGAAAACAAACAGGTATCAGGCACGGGGTTGGATCTATACACCCCACAGCGATGGTACGGGAGAATGGCAAAACATCTTGTCCGGATACTTAATCTGCACCGGATGCGGCATTTCGGATTCCCCGCCCGTCTTTTAATTGCCTTACGTCACCCTCCGGCATTGCTGACACCCTGCGGGGAAGATTCCGGGCCCGGAGAAATTTTCTTCAGTTTTTCACAGGGCGCCGAAGGGCCGTTCCGGAAAACCACTATACAGGCTGTCCGAAAAAACGGAATTCCCGTCCTGTACATCAAGGCGGCAGAGACAAAAAAAGCCGGGGGGAGAATAGAGAATGAAGCACGGGCCCTATCCCTGCTGAATTCAAATCCAGCACTTACCGGCCATGTCCCCGGTCTTTTATTCTCCGGGGACCGTGAAGGCCGCCGTTTACTCGTTCAATCCGTGGTACAGGGCACCAGCGGGCCACATTCTCCGGATAAACTCTTATTTTCTTTCCTGGCCAAACTTGTCGGAGATCAGCGGGTCCCGCTAGAGTCCCTGCCGTTCTGGCAAGCCAGGGTAAAAGATTTACCGGTTCCCCTGGGGTTTGAAAACCTCAGGGCAAAAATAAAAACCCGCCTCACCAATGCCCTGATCCCGAAAACAATCATGCACGGTGATTTTGCCCCATGGAACGTATTGGTGAATAAAGGACAGGTCCGGGTAATTGACTGGGAATCCTGTGAACCGGAAGGCCTTCCTTTTTTTGATATCTTTCACTATGTACTTCGGTATGGTTTCCTTGTCGGCCACTGGCCTCCTCAAAGAACATTGAGCAGGATAAGAACCCTGATCAACTCGGTATTGTTCCGGGAATACCTGAAAAAAACCGGTATGGACAAAAAAACGGCCTGGGTATTTCTTGAACTCTACCTCCTTGTTTCACTTGCCGATGAAGATGTCATGCTTGATAAAGGGTTTCGCGACCAGCACATTGCGCTGCTCAAGGTAATGGCGGCTTTATCTTCACCTGGTCCAAAAACGGACAGACAATAATACCATGTGCGGTATCTCAGGATATATAGGGAAGCAGCCGGCAACGGAGCAAGAGGCCTTATCTGTCCGGAAAATGAACCATTATCTGATCCACAGGGGGCCGGATGATGCCGGCTTTTTCAAAGGGCGCCAGGTCTGTTTTGCCGTAAGCCGGTTGAGCATCATTGATATTCAGAACGGCAGCCAGCCCATCTATAACGAAGACAACACCCTGGCACTCGTATTTAACGGCGAGATCTATAATTATAAAGCCCTGAGAAAGGACCTGATTGAAAAAGG
>JAKSAX010000529.1 GCA_022361395.1 Desulfobacterales bacterium
ACTGATGTATTCCCAGACAATCTCATGGTCCCGGGTCACTTCAAATATCTTTCCGCTGGCCCCTTCCGTGATCAGGGTGTTGCCGTTGGGCAGACGCTGGGCAGAGCTGACAAAGGGGCTGTAGAACCTGTTGTAATCCACGGGAAAGACCAGGCCCAGCTCCCCGGGGCTGAACTGCCATTTGATCTCAAGGGTGACCGGATCGATCTCAATGACCCGTGAATAATCCCGCAACGCTGACCTGAACCCTGTGGGGGACAGGGGATTGGGCGCGCCATAACCGGCCCATCCCCCGTTGTCAAAAATCATGATGTTGCCGGCCCCTGGCAATCCCTTGGGAATCATGTGGGCATGGTGCTGACCGATGATCCATCCCAGTTTTTTCAGCTCAGGGCTGGTATCGTAGTCAGGTCCCAGCCTCCAGACGATCTTGCCAGTCTCCTTGGAGATGATGAGGGAGATATTGGTCTCCCGGCCGCAGATAATGATATTGTCCGGATGGAACCGCTCATCCCCGGCGTCAAAGTGGGGATTGGGCCCCAGAAGGGACATGGAGTTGGTGTGCATCCAGTCCCCGATGCCGCCGCCGGCAGGGCGGATATTGGGATTCCTGTGGAGGATGTTCAGGGCCTCTTCCTTGAATCCCAGGTCCTTGATATGGTCGCTGAGGCACCATTCCCAGACAATATCCCCTTCCCAGTTCACCTCGTAGATCACATCGTCCAGGAGGTTGATGGCACCGGTCTCCTTCATCGTGGTATTCCGGTGGCCCAGGATCATGGTATTGCCCTTGTCCACGCTCGGGGTGAGTTCCGGGGTGTAGTATCCCACGGGATTGCCCTCACGCTGGTAATCATGGTGCTGGCGTGCCATCCACCTGGGTTCTTCCCCGGGATCTTCGATATATTCGTACTGGTCGAACTTCCAGACAATATTGCCGTCCCAGTCCACCTGGATGACATCGCACTTGTCCTGGGTGGAGAACTTTGTGTTCCGCTCCCCTGTAGAGCCCATGACATAACCGCCGGGCAGGATCTTGGCCGGGAATCCGTGCATGTTCTTAAAAAACCGGATCTCCCCGCCGTTCATATCAATGACCAGGATACCCTGTTCCATTGCCTGGAACACGGTATAGCCGTTGAAACTTTTTTCCGGATCATAAATAGTGGTCCCTGTGGGATAAACTGAAGGGTATGACATCTTACCTCCTTATATATGGTATTTTCTTTAATTACTTGTTGTTTGGCAGCCCGGGCAGCGTAAGCGCACCTCTGGCGCCGGGACAAATCCCGTTATCCCCGAAGATCAGGGAAGTATTCGCTATGAACCAGGGGTTATGAGGGGTCCAGTTCCCGGTCTGCGCTGTCCAGCAGTTGCCTGATCTCTTTTTGCACACCGGGGTCAAGGGGCTCGGGCCGGTGGTCTTTAAGGATGGCTGCCGCCTTGTCCCTGGCCCGGTCCAGGAGGGAGGGACGGCCGTCGTCACTCCACTTTCCATGGTCGGTCCACTGGAAGATCCCGGGAGTGTACTTGACCTCTTTTCTCAGGTATTCAAAGGTATGGGGATCCCCGAGGAAATTGCCTTTGATGCCCACCCGGTCCATGGCATCAAGGCCCATGGATTCCCGGGTCAGGTCAAAGCCCTGCATGAGATGGCGGGCA
>JAKSAX010000353.1 GCA_022361395.1 Desulfobacterales bacterium
ATCAAAAAGTGCAAGACATTCGTTCCTGTTCTCTGGTGAATAGGATGTAAAAGTGACGTCCATCGGTTTTTACCTTTTTGTTAACATGAATAAGATCTGGATATATCAAAACCGTTAAAATGTGTAAATCAGATGAACCGGGATATCCTGAACCGTGTTGACAAATAAATAATCAACTGGTATGACCTCTTACCAGATAATATCGAAACGTTTCATAAAAAGCGGTTAAAGGGGAGCGTCATGCCTTTATTGGATAACGGGGAAAAACCCATGAAACCGGCGGAATATGCCGAGCACAGGATTATAGAAGCCATCCTGGATAAATCCTATGGCCCCGGGGATGCCCTGCCGGGTGAGCGGGTGCTGGCCCAGTCCCTCGGGGTGACCCGGCCGACATTGAGGGAAACCCTTCAGCGCCTGGCAAGGGAAGGGTGGGTCTCCATTGCCCACGGTAAGCCCACCCGGGTCAATGATTACCTGGCCCAGGGAGGGCTCGGTATACTGACAACCCTGGCCCGGTACGGGGACTATCTTTCCGGCGATATGATCGGTCATCTTCTCCAGACCCGGACCCTTATCCTGCCCGGCATTGCCCGGCAGGCCGTGGAAAACGACGGGGATGCCATCCTGGCCTACCTGGCAGAACCCCTGCCCGAAGGGAGGGAGCCGGTTGCCTTTGCCCGGTATGACTGGGATCTACAGCTCCTGATGGTAAGAAAAGCCCGAAACCCGGTTATGGGAATGATATTCAACGACTTTACCCCGGTATACCTGCTGCTGTGTGAACGGTATTTTACCATGGAAGAGGCAAGGGCCCGCTCCAGGACATACTATAAAAAACTTGCCGCGGTGATCCGGGATAAGGACGGGGATGTCCGCCTGCTTGTTGAAGCGTCCATGCAGGAAGCCAAAGATATCTGGGAGGCCATGCCATGACCCCGGATATTATTGAATCCCGTTACGATATAGTAATTGTCGGCGGCGGGGTGACCGGTGCCGGTGTGTTTCACCAGGCCGTGAACATGGGGCTGAAGGCCCTCCTGGTGGAGGCAAGGGATTTTGCCTGGGGAACCTCAAGCCGGTCCTCAAAGATGGTGCACGGCGGACTGCGGTACCTCAAGGAGGGGAAATTCCTGTTGACCCGGTCCGCGGTAAAGGAACGCCAGCGTCTCCTGAATGTTTATCCGGGGCTGGTGACCCCGTTGGATTTTATCATGCCCATCTATAAAGATCTCGGGCCGTCCAAAACCACTATGAAGACGGGTTTGAACATTTACAGCCTCATGGCCGGGGAACGCCAGCACCGGAATTTCGACCGGAAAACCACCCTGGGGCTTCTGCCGGGTGTCCGGTCGGACCAGCTGGTCTCTGCCGTCGGGTTCCGGGATGCCCAGGTGGACGACGCCCGGCTGGTGTTGCGGCTGATATTCGATGCCTGTGACCGCGGCGGCCATGCCATGAACTATACCGGGGCATCAGGGATTGAAAGGGACAATAGGGGCCGGGTCCGGTCGGTTCTGTTAAAGGATGCTGAAACCGGTGCTGAAAGGGAGGTCAGGACAACTGCGGTGATCAATGCCACAGGCGTCTTTGCCGAAACCCTTCATCCCTCCCCCATGAAGGGGTTTCATATCCGCCCCCTGCGGGGGAGTCATCTGATATTTCCCGGGGACCGGTATAAGCTGGACCGGGTGATCTCATTTATCCAGCCGCGGGATAACCGGCCCATATTTATCTTTCCCTGGGAGGGGTGCCTGGTGCTCGGCACCACTGATGTGGATTTTCACGGGGACCTGAATGCGGATCCCGGAATCACGTCCCGGGAAATCAACTATCTTATGGAGGGACTTGATTCCATCCTGCCGGAACTGGACCTGAATGCGGATGATGCGGTTGCCGCCATTGCAGGGGTGCGTCCGGTGCTGAGCAGGAAGAGAAAATCAGCCTCAAAGGAATCCAGGGAACATGTGGTCTGGAAGGATAAGGGGCTGGTGACGGTTACCGGAGGAAAGCTGACCACCTTCAGCCTTCTTGCCAGGGACGCCCTCCGGGCGGCAGCCCCCTGGCTTCCCGGAAAAGGGAGGACAACAAAAAATTGCTTAACACCGGTATCCGGGCCGGAAGCAGGCTTGCCGGGCCTGCCGGGCCTGGATGAGGCCGCCTGCCTCAGGATACAGGGCAGGTACGGGGACCGGATAAACGAGCTGGCGGATCACCTGACGGAAGAGGGCAGGCAACCGGTTGAATCCACCCATACCCTGTGGGCGGAATTGTGTCACGGCGCCAGGTCCGAGCAGATCCGCCATCTCTCCGATCTCCTGCTCAGGCGGGTCCGGATCGGCTTGTTCCTGCCCAACGGCGGGCTTTCCGTCATGGACCGGATCCGGGAAAAGGTATCTCCCTGTGTGGACTGGGACAGGAAGCGCTGGGAAAAGGAGATCCAGGATTACCGGCAATTATGGAAGCGGGCGTATGCCCCCGGGGAGATAACCGGCGATGACTGAAACATACCTGTTGTCAATCGATTGCGGCACCCAGAGCCTGAGGGCATTGGTTTTCGGCCTGGACGGCAGGCTTCTGGCAAGGGAGCAGGTTGAGTATCCGCCCTATGTCAGTCCGGGGCCGGGCCTGGCCGAACAGGACCCGGAGATTTACTGGGAAAGCCTGATTCAGGCCTGCAGCCGGCTGGGCAGAAAGGAACCCGGGCTTATTGCCGGTATTTCAGGGATCGGGGTGACCTCCCAGCGGGCCACCATGATCAATGTGGATGATAAGGGAAAACCGCTCCGGCCTGCCATTGTCTGGTTGGACCAGCGGGTGGCAAAGCCTGTGGCCGGGACTTCGGGACTGGTGGGTATGGGGATAAGACTGGCAGGACTTCAAAAGCAGATCACCAATGCCCAGGCCCAGGCCAAATGCAACTGGATCCGCCAGAACCAGGAATCGGTCTGGGCGGACACCCACAAGTATCTCCAGGTGTCGGGGTTTTTGAATTACAGGCTGACAAACGGCTTTGCCGATGCTGTTGCCTCGCAGATCGGGCACCTGCCCTTTGATTATAAAAAACAGGAGTGGGCAGGTCCCTGGACACTGACCCGGAGATTTTTCCCCGTGGAAAATGATAAGCTGCCAAGGATCGTCCCGTCAGGCGAGATCCTGGGCCGGGTGCATCCGGCTGCGGCAGAGCTGACCGGGCTGCCTGTCAATACCCCTGTGGTGGCCTGCGGCTCCGACAAGGGCTGCGAAACCCTGGGAACCGGTGTGGTGGACCAGACTATAGTCTCGTTGAGCTTCGGCACCACCGCCACGGTGCAGACCACCACGGACCGGTACTTTGAAGCCATCCCCTTTATGCCGCCGTATCCGGCGCCCATTCCCGGGTGTTATAATCCCGAGGTGGAGATTTTCAGGGGGTTCTGGATGATTTCCTGGTTTAAAAAGGAGTTTGCCCATAAAGAGGTGGAAACGGCGAAAAGTTTAGGTGTTGCCCCCGAAGAACTGCTCAACCAATGCCTTGACCGGACCGAACCCGGGGCCATGGGCCTGATGGTCCAGCCCTATTGGGGGCCGGGGCTGGATCATCCTGACGGCAAGGGCGCCATGATCGGATTCGGGGATGTCCATACCCGGGACCATGTGTACCGGGCCGTGATTGAAGGCCTTGGATTTGCCCTTCTGGAGGGCATGGAGAAGATCCAGGCCAAGGGCAGGGTCAAGGTCCGGCAGGCCGCCCTGTCCGGCGGTGCTTCCCAGAGTGATGCCATCTGCCAGATTGCAGCAGATATTTTCAACCTGCCCATGGTCAAAGCCGCCACCCATGAAACCTCGGGGCTGGGGGCTGCCGTTCTCACGGCAAAGGGGATTGGTGCGTATAAGAGTATCCGGGAGGCCGCGGGAGAGATGACCCGTCCGGTGGCCCGGTTTACCCCCAATCCCGATCATGTGGCTGTTTACAAGGCCTTATACGAGCGGGTGTACAAGAGGATGTACAAGGCCCTTTGCCCGTTATACAGAGAGATTCAACAGATAACAGGATACCCGGAAAAATGAAAAATACAGACAAGATTACGCCCCGTTGGATAGAGAGCCCGCCCAAATCAGATTCTTTCCGTTCCATATTTAAATGGGGGGATCCGGGCGGGTTTAAGAACCCAAGTAACGGATTTTTAAATGTGATTTCCAGTGAACTGGGGCTGACCGCCCGGGACTTTGCAGCCACCCGGGGGGTGGGGGATGAACCCGTCAGTCCCGATATGCCGGTGGCCCTTGATACCGGTGACGTGGATATGATCAGGGACGTCGTGGGGGAGGAGAACCTCTCTGTGGCCGTATATGACCGGCTTAAATACACCAGCGGCAAGGCCATGGAAGACCTGATGAAACTGCGGGAGTGCCGGGTGGCCGATATCTGTGACCTGGTGGTTCATCCCAGAGATAAATCTGATGTGGAAAAGGTTGTGGGGATCTGTAATGACAGGGGAATCCCGGTCCATGTTTACGGGGGCGGAAGTTCCGTTACATTCGGCCTGGACTGTCCCAAAGGCGGGGTGACCCTGGTTATGTCCACCCATATGAACCGGATGCTCTCATTTTCCGAGGCCGACCAGACCATAACGGTGGAACCGGGGATGATGGGACCGGTATACGAGGATCTGCTCAACCGGGCCCCCGAAACCCTGGGAGCTAAAAAAGCCTATACCGGCGGACATTTTCCCCAGAGTTTTGAGTTTTCCTCCGTGGGCGGCTGGATCACGGCCCTGGGATCGGGGCAGGCATCCTCACTTTATGGGGATGCGGCCGATCTGGTCATTGCCCAGGAGTATGTAACGCCGTCGGGCAGTTTTAAAACCCTGGCCTATCCCGCAACAGCCACAGGCCCCAAGGTTAATGAGATCATGAAGGGATCCGAGGGCTGCTTCGGCATCCTGGTGGCCGTCACCTTCAAGGTGTTTGAATACCTTCCGGAGAATACCCGGCAGTTTTCCTTTATGTTTCCGGATTTTGAATCAGCGGTGTCAGCAGGCCGGGAGATCAGCCAGGGCCGGTTCGGCATGCCTGCCATTTTCAGGATCTCCGATCCGGAAGAGACGGATGTGGCCATGCAGATGTACGGGCTGGAAGGGGGAATCGGGGACAAGCTGCTCAGGGTTAAGGGCATGAAACCCGGGAGCCGCTGCCTGGTCATGGGGCAGGCCGAAGGGGAAAAGGGCTTTGCCGCCAATGTGGCCAAACAGGTCAGGCGTATTGCGCGGCAGCACCGGGGCATGTACCTTACAGGTTATCCCATGAGAAAGTGGTACCATGGCAGGTTCTCGGATCCCTATATGCGGGATGCCCTGAACGATTACGGGGTTCTCATAGACACCCTGGAGTGTTCCACCACCTGGGAGAACCTTCACCATCTCCACAAAGAGGCCAGGGCCGTGGTTAAATCCAACCCCGATACCATCTGCATGACCCATGCCTCCCATTTTTATGCCCAGGGCACCAACCTCTACTTTATATTTATCACCAGGATGAAGGACATTGAGGGCTTCAGGCGCTATCAGCAGTCCATTATCGATGCCATTGAAAAGGCCGGCGGA
>JAKSAX010000130.1 GCA_022361395.1 Desulfobacterales bacterium
ACCTCCTGTTCGCCGGCCGCAGGTATGCAAAATGATAAGAACACTTCATATCAATAGATTCCATAGGGTGCTCAGGAGAAGGCTGAGCATCCCGCATTCATACAGAAAATCAAAATCTCTGAAAAAAGCAGATCAACCTTTTTCATCATAATTTCAACACATTTAAAAAAGACAAAAACTAGGGGTTTCCCCGATTGTTTTCAATCGGTCTCGGGGGTAAGAATACCGGTTGTCACCGGCAGGTCCGGATTAAAACATAAACCTTAAGAAAGGAAAACAGATGAAACAAAAAGCAATTATGATCATGGTAATGACAGCTCTTGTTTTAACGGCAATAAACGGGTTTTGTGAGGAGAACAGCCTGGTTGTGGATGAGAATGGAAATGTGGGGATTGGGACAAGCAATCCTCAGGCACTACTTCATATAAAAGCAGACACTACGTTTGAAGCTCCTGCAATCATTTTCGAAGATACGAATCCAGATGATTCTCGTGAGGCAAGAATCTATCAGCAGGCCGGAGACCTTTTCATTGAGCAGGGAAACACAAGTCAAGCGTATGAAGGCCGGATAATACTCATAGATGGTGGAACTATCAAAATGGAAAATGCAAACGGATATTTGAATCTATCGAGTTCCGGCAATGTTGGCGTTAAAAAATCTGTTCCTTCTTATACCCTCGACGTCGGCGGCACTATCCGCGGCAGCAACGTCTCCCCTTCCGACGCCCGGTGGAAGACTAACGTCACCACCCTGGAAAATGCACTGGAAAAAGTGATTAATCTGCGCGGGGTCCGTTACGAGTGGACGGATTCATCAAAAGGCATTGGTGACCAGCTGGGCCTGATTGCCCAGGAAGTGGAAACCGTTTTTCCCGAAGTGGTGTCGGCAGATAACCAGGGCTATAAATCCGTGGCCTATTCAAAACTGGTCGCGCCTCTGATTGAGGCAGTAAAAGAACTTCACAAAGAAAATCAGGAGCTGAAACAGCGGATAGAGGCTTTGGAAAGGCAATAAGGCAATATTGGCATTGCGGGAATTAGATCTCCCGCAATGTCAACATAAGGTGAAAAAAAATAAAAACTAAGTGATTCCCTGATTGACTTCCTGATTTTTCCGGGTTAGTAAAAACCTGTCAATATTATCAATTTCAGCAGTACCGGAGAGGAGAGAAGATGAAACTCAGGAAAATTTTACTTATTGCATCAATGATGTTGGTTGTTACGATCTCTAACGGGTTTTGCGAAGATGACAGTCTGGTTGTGAGTGAAAATGGAAATGTGGGTATAGGTACTACAAATCCGCAATCCGGAAAATTAGAGATAATCCATACAATTCCGGGATCTGAATCGGAGGCTTTGTTCTTAAGGAATCTAAGTAATAATCAATCGACTGCCGTTTCACTGAACTTTACAACTTATACACAGAGCCGAACCGCTGCAATCCGGGCAGTCAATGAGGCGACTGGGACTGCTAAAACGCGTTTAGAATTCTGTACTCATAATAATGGCAACATGGATCCAAGAATGACGATAGATCCTGACGGTAATGTGGGAATTGGGACGACTAATCCCGAATACCAGCTGGAGTTATATAGAACGAGCGGAAACACCGCACTCACCATGACAAATTCAACCTCTCACCGGGCGGGATTTGAATTGGATGGTGCGGTTCTTCGTATTGGAGACAGGTGGAGCAGCTATGGAGACGGAGCGCTGGCATTTCATACCGCCGGATCTGAAAGGGTTAAAATAGATACTAACGGCAGAGTAGGCATTGGGATATCAAGTCCTTCATACAAGCTTGATGTTAACGGTACTATCAGGGGTGATAACGTCTCCCCATCAGATGCCCGGTGGAAAACCAACGTCACCACCCTGGAAAATGCACTGGAAAAAGTAACCGATCTCAGGGGAGTCCGGTACGAATGGACTGACACGTCAAAAGGTATCGGAGACCAGATCGGCCTCATTGCCCAGGAGGTGGAAGAGGTCTTTCCCGAAGCCGTGTCCACTGATAACCAGGGGTATAAATCCGTGGCCTATTCAAAGCTGGTCTCCCCTTTAATCGAGGCGGTTAAAACCTTGAAAGCCGAGAACGACCGATTAAAACAGGACAATGAAGAGATCAGGGATCAACTGGCTGAAATAAAATCCTTGCTTGAAAAATTGCAGTAAACCAAACAATCCAAGTTTCTCCACAGGAACTACCTATGAAATACCTTCATCTGTCTCTTGTTCTACTGGCATTGCTCTGTTTTTCCCTGCCTTCCCCGTATGCTGCCGAACAGCATTACACAGGAGAGGTTGCCTCAGGTATCTACCACAATCCGGAGGGTGATATTGTGGCCGGGAAAAAAACAGACTCGGATCCGGCCTGTACCATACCTGCCGGCAACAAGGTCATCATGGCCCCCTCCGGCAGGCTGATCCTGAAAAAAGGATTTGCAGTCAAAAAAACAGCCCGGTTCACAGGGGTGATCGCCACCACCACGGATGCGGATTCAGACAATATCCATGACTGGTGGGAGAAACTCTACGGCCTCAACCCGTCCATTGCCGACGATGCAGCTCTTGACCAGGATTATGACGGGTTGTCCAACCTTGAGGAATTCCAGGGGATGACCGATCCCAATGTACATGAAAAGGCAGTCATTAGTCTATTCAAGGCAGAGCCCCAGGCTGTCCTGCCCGGAGCCGTGGCACGGCTGACCTGGGAAACCCGGTTTACGGAAACATGCACTATAACACCCGGCAACGGCAGCGATCTTCCGGCCAACGGCACGGCCCTGGTGAATCCCTCCGAGACCACCACCTATACCCTGACCGCAGCCGGACCGGGCGGCAGTACGACTGAAGAAATCACCATTACAGTGAATCCCGCCCTGCCCAGGATTGTACTCAATGTATTTCCAATGACAATCTATGCCGGAGCCACGGCCACGCTCTCATGGACCGTACCCGGTGCAGACACGGTCTCCATAGACAATGGTATCGGTACCGTATCCGCCCAGGGGGAAGCCAGTATTACCCCCTCCCAGACCACCACCTACCGGCTGACCGCCGGAAACCAGGAAGGGCAGACTTCTGCAGAGGTTACCATAGCCGTAAAACAGCCGAAACCGGAGATCAAGTTAACCGCATCCCCCATTGTTGTTGACCAGGGTCAGCCCGTCACCCTGTCCTGGACAAGCCGGTATGCGGAAACCGGAAGCATTGATCAGGGTGTGGGCATCATCAGTCCGGAAAATATCGCTGCAGGATCAATTGCCGCAACCCCGGGCAGCGGGCTCACCACCTATACCATGACAGTTACCGGCCCGGGCGGCACGGCCCAGGACAGCGTTATTACAGGAGACCATACGGATACGGATTCCGACGGCATCCCGGATGCCTGGGAAATGACCTATGGCCTTGACCCGGCAGACCCCCTGGATGCAAGCCTTGATGCGGACGGCGATCTTCTGACCAACAAGACCGAGTATGACCAGGGCAAAGATCCTTTAAGCTATGACCAGGAAGATATTATCCTCACCGGCCCGGCCTCGGGCACGGAAGTATCCGGCGGCACCATAACGGTGAATCCGCCCGCCAGCGGGGAAACCCGTATCCCATCGGGCAACACCCTTACCCTCAAGGCCAACTGCAAAGTGGTCATCAATCCGGTGTTCAAGGTGGCAAAGGGCGCCCGCCTGGTTATCAGGGCAGAAGACTGCGACAAGCTGCCCAATGAATGGGAAATGGCAAAATTCGGCACCACGGAATACAGTGATGATGATGATCCGGACAATGACGGCCTGACCAACTACCAGGAGTACCAGATAAACTCGGATCCCCTGGTAACGGACTGGGATACGGATGACGACGGACTCAACGATGCCTGGGAACTGACCTATTTCAACTCCCTGGACCAGAGCGGGGACATGGATTCGGATAATGACGGCGCCTCTAACTATATTGAGCAGCTGACAAAATCAGATCCGACAGATGTCTATTCCATTCCCAAACCCGGTAATTATTATGAATACGATGCCCTCGGCCGCATCAAGCGCCTTATCCGGATAAACTAGCCAGGAGAAGGAAACCATGCTTCCCAGATTTCTTACGCATTCACAGATCAGACTTCAGATATACGGCATTTTACTGCTCTTTACCCTGTGCCTGC
The DNA here is from genome assembly GCA_022361395.1 of Desulfobacterales bacterium. Taxonomy (GTDB): domain Bacteria; phylum Desulfobacterota; class Desulfobacteria; order Desulfobacterales; family Desulfobacteraceae; genus Desulfobacter. The sequence goes on from JAKSAX010000130.1 coordinate 4,163, forward strand.
CCCAGGCCTTTGCCGGCCAGACCAGCCTGAACGCCCAGGATGAGAACGGCCAGGCATCCCCGGTCCCCGGCACCATGATATTCACCGGTGCAGCCACCTATTCCGTGCCCGTGGGCGTATTACCCGGACGGAACAACCTGGCACCCAACCTCACCCTGTCCTACAACAGTTTTTCCGGAAACGGATGGGTCGGCCTGGGCTGGAATCTCGGCATGCCCGCTATCCAGCGCGCCACCAAACGGGGCCTGGATTATTCTGCAGACGATTTCCTGGCCGGCTCTGACGAGCTGACCCCCCGGTCTGACTGGGGAACAGGCTATTACGGCCTTAAAATCGAGAAGTCCTTTTCAAAGTACTACTATAACGGCACCTCCTGGGAGGTGACTGCCAAAAACGGGATGCGCTTTTTCTACGGGCAAAGTTCCGGCTCCAGGCTGGGAAAGGACAGCAGCAATACCTATATCTGGCTGCTCTCCCGGGTGGAGGACTCCAACGGCAACTACTTCACGGTCTCCTATACCGAAGATCAGGGCCAGCTCTACCTGAACGAGATCAACTATACCGGGCATACCTCGGGCCTTTCCCCGTCAAACCGGGTGGCCTTTGAGCTGGAAAACCGGCCCGATCCCCTGGTATCCTATGCCTCGGGTAAAAAAATCACCACGGCAAAACGGCTTTCCGCCATCCGGGTATACAATCAGAACAACGACCTGAGTTCCGCTTTCAGGCTTTACTATGACACGGCAAGTCCCCTGAACCTCTCCAGGCTCATCCGGGTCCAGCGCCTGGGTTCGGACAACACCAGTATCCTGCCGCCGGTTGAAATCGAATGGAACACCCGGAACCAGGTGTCCTTTGCCGCAGCAAAGACCACGGGCTCCCCGGGCGCCAGTGATGCCGGCTACCTGCGGTTTGCAGACCTCAACGGCGACGGCAGGGACGATATGATCAACCATGACAGCAGCGGAAATGTCTATACCCAGCTGGGCAATGGGGACGGCAGCTTCAGCAACAGCCGTACCACGGGCGGCGCAGGCGGGGAAGGACCCGGCTACATCACCCTGGCAGACATCAATGCCGACGGCAGGGCAGACCTGATCAAGCATGATGACCAGGGCAAGGTTTACTTTGCCTTTTCCAATAGTGACGGCAGTTTCGGCAGCTTTACCGAGCATACCGGCCCGGGCGGGGAAGGACAATGGCGGGTCGGCGTGGTAGATATCAACGGCGACGGTGCAGGTGACCTGATAAAATCCGCTGATGAAAGCGGAACGGAAAAACTCTACATATACACCTTCAACAAAGCCACCAACACCTTTTCCTCCTCATATACCACCCCCGGCGGTCCGGGCGGCGGTATCGGCAAGGAGTTCATCATCGACATCAACAATGACTCCTATGCAGATCTTCTCAAATGCGATGATGATGAAAAGCTCTATATCCATAAGTCCGATAAGACAGACGGATTCGAGACCTCGTACACCACCTTTACCGCCCCCGGGCTGAAACAGGGCTATATCAGGTTCGGGGATGTCAACGGGGACGGGATAGCCGACCTGATCATCCACAAGGACAACGGTACGGTCAACGTTTACCTGGCCGACGGCCTGGGTTCCTTTTCCACCACGCCCGTGTCCCACAGCGGGTCAGGCGGGGATGACAAGAACCGGGTCCAGGTCAGGGATGTGAATGCCGACGGGTTTGCCGACCTGATCAAGGAGGACGGCAACGGGAAGATCTACATCTACCTGTCCGAACCCGGGAACGGGGCCTTTGAAACCGCTGCTGCCTATTCCCAGGACAAGCCTGTCTCCTCCATGCGGGAGGGCATCATCTTCAACGATGTCACAGGAGACGGCAGGCCGGATCTTGCGCGGGTCACGGATTCAGGTGATATATACAGCTATCCGGCGGAAGGGTTCGGCACCCCCGGCCTCATGACCAGGGCCAGGATCGAGAATGGCGCCTCCATCACCATGGACTATACCCTGTCCACCAGCTTTTCCCACACCCTCATGCCCAACAAGATGTTCCTGGTGGCTACAAGAACCGTGGAGGACGGTTTCGGCAACCTGTCCGCGGAAAACTACCACTATGCAAACGGGCTGTACGACTATGCGGACCGGGAATTCAGGGGCTTCGGCCTGGTCACCAAGACCAATCCCAACAATACCGTTTCCAAGACCTGGTTCCACCAGACCAGGGAATTCAAGGGGGCGGCCTACAGGGAAGAACTGTGGGAAGCCGGGGAGACAACCCTTTTTGCACGGACCGAGAACACATACGAAACCGCATCCACAGGCCCCCAGGGACAGGGCATCCTCTTTGTCAAGCAGGTCCGGACCCGGACGGAAAAATACGACGATCAGACCGTATTTACCCAGAAGGATATTGTTTACGACAATGACACGGGAAATCCCCTGACAACCACCCTGTCCGGCACAGGCGCCGAAAGCCTGATCACGGAAATGACCTATGACGTTTACGGCGGTGCAGGCGGCTGGATATGGCGGAAAACCGGGGAGACCCTCAACGGCAGCGATTCCGGCAAGGTCCGGGAGCAGTACTTTGACTATGATGCCGTTAACGGCAACCTCCTGTCCGAATCCGCCTGGCTGGACGGGGATGCAAACCCTTCCACCTCATACACTTACGACAGCTACGGCAACCAGGTCTCCGTTACCAATGCCAGGGGCTTTACCTCCACCCTGGAGTACGATACAGCCACCTACACCTTTCCGGTAAAAGCGTCCAAACCCTCTGCCAACGGCATGACCCTGAGTGTTGAAACCTCCTATAACCCGCTCTATGCCCAGCCGGCCACGGTGACGGATGAAAACGGGAACACCACCCATTACACCTATGATGTTTTTGGCAGGGAAACCCAGGTGCTGAGCCCGGACGGCGGACTGACCCTCACCGAATACTACGACTTCCTGGTGCCCAGGAAACAGGTGGTCAAGGTCAGGGAGAAGGATGGTGCAGAGCCGGAAACCATCTCCTTTACCTATGTGGACGGCCTTGGACGGCCCATGCAGTCCGTGAGCCGGGGCCAGGACCAGTATATCATCGTTAAAAAGCACTATGACAACATGGGACGGGAGTACCTGAGCGAGGGGCCCTTTTTCTCCAATACCTATGATTGCCCCCAGCCCCTGCCCGCGGTTTACCCCTATGTCAGAACCTATTTTGACTCCCTGTCCAGGCCCGTCCGGATGGAAACCGCAGGGGACACCCCGGGAGATCCGGCCGTCTCCGTCATCAGCTATTCAGGTTTCAGCACAACCGCCACAGACCCGGACGGCAGCAGGAAAACCGAGATAAAGGATTACCTGGGCCGGGTTGCGGAAATCCGGCAGTACACCGGCCTTGAGACCCTGGTCACCCTCTATGCGTACAACGCGGCCAAGGACCTGCTCACCACCACCAACCCCTACGGCAAACAGACCAGCATCACCTACGATACCCTGGGCCGGAAAACGTCCATGGATGACCCGGACATGGGGCATTGGGACTATACCTATGATGAAAGCGGGAATCTCCTGTCCCAGACCGATGCCAAGGGCCAGGTCACCCGTTTTACCTATGACAACCTTGACCGGGTCCTGAAAAAGGAATGCTTTGCCAATGCTTCCGCAACAGATCCCCTGGCCGGGGAAACCATTACCTATGAATACGACAATTCCGCCATAGCCAACGGCCGGGGACGCCTCTACACACTCACCCGGGGCAATACCCAGACCGTGTACGACACCTATGACGTCATGGGCCGGGAAACCGTGGTCTCCAAGATGATCAGCGGCCAGCGCTATACCACGTCCAAAACCTACGATCTCACGGGCAGGGTCACCAAACTGGTCTATCCCGATCTCTACGAGGTCCATTACGACTATCACCCCGGCTCAGGCCTGCTCAAGGAGACCCTGGGCAAGGCTTATAATGCCGCGGAAACCACCAGCCTTGCCCACTTTGACCAGTACGAGCCCACCGGAAAGATGGGCCAGGTCTACTACGGGAACGACGCCTTTACCACCTTCTTATACAACCAGGGCAGCACAAGGCTCACCGCCATCCAGACCCTGGACAGCAACGGCCTTTTTCTCCAGCACCTGAACTACGGGTATACACGGGCCGGGGATATCTCGAAAATAGCGGATCTCCGGAAAAACATCACCAGGGAATACACCTATGACAGCCTCCACCGCCTCACGGCAGAGAACATAACCAATGAGGGCGTTCCCATAAACGGTATAGAGGTCCTTAACTACAGCCATGATGATCCAGACCATATCCACGCGGTCTCAGCCATCAACCACAACGGCACGGATGCATCCTATACCTACGATGCCAACGGAAACATGACCGTGAGCCCGGATCTGCGGGACGATTATACCCAGCGGGCCATTACCTACAACACAGACAATATGCCGGTCCGGATCGTCAAAGGGGACACCACGGTCACCTTTACCTATGACGGCCACGGCACCCGGGTGGAAAAGATCGTTAACGGCAATACAGTCACCACATACGCAGGCGAACACTTTGAGATCAAAAACGGGGTGCTCACCAAGTATATCTTTGCCGGCAGCCTGAGGATCGCCATGCTCCAAAATGATGAGACCTTTTTCATCCACAAGGATCACCTGGGCTCCTCCACGGTCATAACAGATGCCACCGGCACCATAAAGGATACCCAGCAGGCCTCCTACAACCCCTTCGGCACCACCCGGGGTGACACGGACATCACCCTTACCGACTACAAATACACAGGCCAGGAGTTTGACAGGGAAACAGGCCTCTACAACTACAATGCCCGGCTTTATGATCCCGTGATCGGGATGTTTGTTTCTGCGGATACGATTGTTCCGGATCCCTTCAATCCTCAGACCATGAACCGGTATGCCTATTGTTATAATAATCCGATGATGTATGTGGATCCTGATGGGCACTTTGGTTTTTTTGCAGCCTTTGTTGCCTTCATTAAAGTAGTGGCAACAAGTACCATAGTTAAAGGTGCTGTGATGGGTGCAATCATCGGTGGTACAGTTGCAGAAGCAACAGGCGGTGATTTTTGGGATGGCGCTATATCTGGAGCTATATCAGGGGCCATCTTCGGAGGGATTCACAATATACATGGAATGACCAATTTCGGAGGGGCTGTTGCCGGGGGAGGTAAGGCCTTATCCACGGCCACTCAGGCTGCTATCCATTTTGCTGGAGGAGCGGCCTCTGGAGGAATAAATGCCGCAATCAGCGGGGGAGACATTGGTAAAGGAATGTTAGTCGGAGGAATTGGTTCTGGTATTGGAAAATTTGTAGGGCTTCAATACTTACAAGGCGTCGAATGGGGTACGGAATTGGCCGTAAGAACGACCATTGGAGGTGTGACAGGTGGAATAGCAGCCGAGGTTTATGGTGGTGATTTTTCCGATGGTTTTGTCTCGGGAGCCAAATCTGCTGCGGTTGCTTTTATTTGTAATGATTTGAATGACTGGTTTGAAAAAGCAGCGCATAATAGAAAAGTCACAAAAAGTTTTTTTAAATCTTGGACTGGAAAAGCGACCAAAAAAGGGCTTGAACAACTACACCCAAAACCCGCAACGGTTTTTGCATCATCTACAGGAACAGTGGGTTTTAAACAAGCCTATAATTCTATTGCAAAGCCCGGACTTTCTGGACTTAGAGGGGTAGCAACATTAGGGGGTGTTAAAGGTACAATGCTTTCCCTTTCTGTTAATACAGCAGGAAGTGCTGCCGCTGGCTTGGCTGCTTGGGAAATTGGACTTGCAGTTGGATCTTTTCTTGAACCTAATGCCATCATGGCATTATTTAAATAATGATAAGAAGAATTAAAACGAATGAGAACAAACGACAGCTGGCTCCAAAAAACTAAACAAATGTGGAAATTTTCTATATTTGCCGTACTAATTCTAAGCAGTTTTGTCCTAATTATTTTTAATAGTTTTCAAGACTCATCACACAGTTTTTTAAGACCTACAATTTTTATTTTTATTGCATTTTCTTTTTTATGGCTATTTTTTTCAATAAAATGCCC
>JAKSAX010000314.1 GCA_022361395.1 Desulfobacterales bacterium
AATGGTGCCAGTTGGGCTTATCAATTGACTGGCGGCTCATGGAGGCAATCTTGTAAAAAGTGGAAATCAGGGCAGAGGGGCTGGCCTGGAAATTAAACACGTGAAGGTCGGCCTGACGTGCAAAATGACGCATGAAAAATCCGAAAAGATACCTGAAGTAAACCACAAAAAAACCGATCATGCCCAGGCAGATGAATATGGGCTGGGCCGTTGTTTCGGGTATACCGAAAATTGCCGCGGCATCATACAGGGGACGGGCCACCAGCAGGAGCATGATCAGGGGTTCGAAAAACACAAAATTACAGGCAATGAATCCGGCGAAAAAGAGCAGGTAAAACAGCATGTGGTGCCGCTGGACATGGCCTATTTCATGAAGCATTACCCCGTTAATCTCTTCATCATCCAGTGAGTTGAGCAGTGCCGGGGTCACCAGGATATACCTGAACCGCCCCACAATCCCCATGACGCCTGCCGTAATCATGGTTCCGCCGAACAATTCCCATTTAAGGATATCCTTGTACTTCAGCCCGGCCCGCCTGCAGGTTTCCTCAATCTTTGCCCTGGCATCCCCCGGGGGGAGGGCCTTGCACCCCCAGAGCCTGCGGATTAAAACCGGCCCGAACACAGCCACTGCCGACAGGAAAACACCGATGTACAGAATCTCTCCTGCGGTGGTATCAAAAAAGCTTTTTAAGGGCTCAAACGGCAGTAAACCGATGATGTCCGCCAGGATAGAGAGGCAAAACCATGGAAGAAGGGCCGGAAGGGAAAATGCGATGTTTGAAACGATAAAGCTCTTTTTGGTCAGGCTTCCCGGGAAATAACGCTTTTGGATCTTATAGGCTGCATTCCAGATCAACACCAGGTAGAAGAGGAATATCCCCAGAAAGAACAGGGCCTCAAAGGTGGGAACCCACTTAAACAGGGAAAGGTCAGTGAAAATATGATTCAGGCGGAAAAAATAAATATTAACCGCAAACAGAATCAGGGCTGTTATTGAGAGCCTGGATATCGTGTTGTTTACGGAGTGGTCCATACCGGCAAAAGAGGCCCTTGCCTCTCTGCGGGCCAGCCGCCTGAATGAGAAATGGCAGACCAGGGCAAAGAGACACCCTGCAACCAGGCTATAATAGATTCCGCTCAGATCGACGTTGTCGGGTTTCTCCAGCATCTCCGAGGTGGTATAAATCACCAGGGCAACTAAAAAATATAGGAAATTTGAAAACATGTCTTTCCTTGGCTGTGTTAAGTTATCCTTCCGGAACGATCCGGCCGGAGACCGCGAACTGGTCCAGAACGATCCAGGATTTTACGTCAAAGTTATAATCGCTCCGGTTCAGCAGCTCACCGGCCCCAGCCTTTGAAACAAGGATCACCTCAATCTCTTCAGAGGCTTCATTATCGGCTGTTGACGGTTCGCCCTCACATTCCGCATACAGGAGGCTGATACTTTCATCGGTCATTCCCGAGGACGAAAAGATCGGCGGACTGATCTTGAGGACCCGGGTGACCGTCAGGCCGGTTTCTTCAAGTAATTCCCGCCGGCCGGCCTGATCAATACTCTCCCCCGGATCCACGAGGCCCGCGGGAAAACCGTATTGGGTTTCCCCCAGAGGCACCCGGAACTCTTTGATAAGTACCAGCTTCTTTTCAGTCCGGTGGTAGGGCACAATTACAACGGCATCCGGTCTTGTCCTGTTTCCCCGGGTGGCATAGATCCAGTTTTTCTCTGTTGCGTTCCTGTCCTTATATTTGACGGAGATCAAATTCAGGTGCCTGTTATCGGTTATTTTCTCTGCGCTGCAAATCTTCACTCTTATCTCCTTTAGGCAACATAAGCATGAATGGGAAAAGACGCTACCCCAAGGAAAAGAGTTTTACAAAGATAGGAAAAAATGACAAGGAAATAGAATTAGGGACCTTTAAATATACATCAGGTATTTGAAAGACAGCCAGAAGTGACAGGCGCTTCCCATGATGACAAAGCAGTGCCAGATCTCATGGAATCCGAATCTGCCCGGAAAAGGGTCCGGTTTTTTCAGGGCATAGACAACGGCGCCCACACTGTAAGCCACACCACCCATGGCCAGCCAGAAAAGCGCCATGGGTTCAAGGGTTTTCACAAGGGGGTAAATGGCCACGACACAGAGCCATCCCATCATCAGGTAGATCAGGGTGGAAATCCACCGGGGGGCATGCATGAAAAATATTTTAAGAAAAATCCCCACCACGGCGATTCCCCATACCGTGCCGAACAGGCTCCATCCCCACGGCCCCCGGAGGGGTACCAGGCACAGGGGGGTATACGATCCGGCAATGACCATGAAAATCATGATATGATCGACGCGGCGAAAATGGGCCAGGGCTTTTTCGGAAATTCGCAGGGCATGGTAAAGAAAGCTTGAGGTATACATTAAAATCAGGGTGCCCCCGAAAACGGAAAAGGAGACCACATGCCAGACCTCTGCCCGGAGGGCGGCAAAGACGACCATGAGGGTCAGGGCGGCCACGGAGCCTAATGCGCCGGCGCCGTGGGAAATGGCGTTTACCGGTTCTCTGAAACTGAAGTATTTGTATATATTCATGGTAATCATGTAATCAATACAGGCCGGCCGCACAAGTTCCCACCGGGCATTTACATTATTTTTACCAAAACCGCAGCAAATCCCCGTGAAAATCACTTACAAAATTGAAACTTATTTTAAACTCCCCCTGTAAAAATCAGACCATTCAGGAAAATTCCTTGAAAAATTGCCCTGTTGTGCTAATAGTGGCAAAGGTTTTCGCAACAATTATCACGTTTAATTTTTTACTACAGGAGGGGAGTATCTATGAAATTGTCTAAAATCTTAGTTAGTTGTATCACTGTTCTGGCCATGGCATTCACGGCTTATGCCGGCACCCTGGACGAAGTAAAATCCCGCGGGTATATCAAGGCGGGCGTAAACGGCGGCGTTTTCGGTTTCAGCATGCCGGATGACAAAGGTGAATGGAAAGGTCTGGATGTTGATACTGCCAAAGCTGTTGCAGCAGCTGTTTTCGGCGATGCTTCCAAGGTTAAATTCTCCGCACTGACCGCTGTTCAGCGTCTTCCGGCCCTGCAGTCCAAAGAGATTGACGTGCTCTGCAGAAACACCACCCAGACCCTGTCAAGGGAGACCAAGTCAGGTCTTAACTTTGTCCAGGTCAACTATTATGACGGCCAGGGGTTCCTGATTTCCAAAAAACTCGGGGTAAAAAGCGCGAAAGAGCTGGACGGCGCAACAGTATGTGTTCTTCCCGGAACCACCACAGAGATGAATGCAGCTGATTATTTCAGGGCCAACGGGATGAAATGGTCCCCGGTTGTTATTGAAAACACGGCGGAACTGAATAAGGCCTTTTTCGCAGGGCGTTGCGACGTACTGACCTCTGATGCTTCCCAGCTGGCTGCCCAGAGATCTGTTGCACCCAACCCGGCAGATTATGAACTTCTGCCTGAAATTATTTCCAAAGAGCCCCTGGCCCCTGTTGTAAGGCATGGCGATGACCAGTGGTTTGACATCGTAAACTGGACGGTTATGGCAATGATCCAGGCCGAAGAGTTCGGCATTACCTCCAAAAATGTTGACGAAATGATGAAATCCGCCAACCCCGGTATCAAACGCTTTCTGGGTGTCACCCCCGGTATGGGCGCTCAGCTGGGTCTTGATGACAAATGGGCCTATAACATTATCAAACAGGTTGGCAACTACGGCGAAATTTTTGACACAAACATTGGTCCGGATACTCCCCTTGCACTTCAGCGCGGCCTCAATGCCCTTTGGACTGACGGCGGCCTGATGTACGCTTCTCCCATCAGATAGTTTTTAACCCCCCGAACGGTGTCTGCCGCCCCGGCAGACACCGTTTGTACCAAGCTTGAGCATCCTAAAACATGAAAAATAGTATTTCAGAAGAAAAAGTTCCATTCTGGCTGGATCCGGACAAGCGGGCCATTGCCTACCAGATACTGACCATACTCATGGTAGGTCTTCTGGCCTGGTACCTGGTGAGTAATACCCTGACCAATCTTGACAAACAGAATATTTCCTCCGGGTATGGGTTCCTTGATAAGGAGGCTGCCTTTGAAATCGGCGAAAGCGTGATTGAATATTCAGCAGCCGACTCCTATGGCCGGGCCCTTCTGGTCGGTGTGTTAAACACATTAAAAGTCAGCTTTGTCGGCATTATACTTTGCCTGGTCATCGGGGTATTTGTCGGGGTCGCCCGGCTCTCCACCAACTGGCTGGTACAAAAACTTGCCATGATTTACATTGAGGTGATGCAGAATATACCTATCCTGCTGCAACTTTTTTTCTGGTATGCTCTTTTTTACGAATCATTCCCGTCGCCGCGCCAGGCGCTCAACCCCTTTGCCGGTCTTTTTATCTGCAACCGGGGGGTGGCCATGGGGATTCCCGCAGCCCATCCGGCCCACGGCTATATGCTCCTTGCACTGGTCATCGGCATCGGCATAGCCTACGCGATCCGGAAATGGGCCAAACGGCGTAAAGACGCGACAGGAGAAGATTTTCCGGTATTGTGGACATCCCTGGGGCTCTGCCTGGGCCTGCCTCTGGTGGCATGGCTTGCATTCGGTGCCCCCACCCGGATGGATGTGCCGGAACTTAAAGGGTTCAACTTCAAGGGCGGGCTCATGCTTTCCCCTGAATTCATTGCGCTGCTTCTGGGCCTTGTCATCTACACCTCAGCCTTTGTTGCGGAAGCGGTAAGGGCGGGCATACAGGCGGTGAGCCGCGGACAGAGCGAAGCTGCCATGTCCATCGGACTGAAAAAAGGGCATATCCTGAACCTGGTGATCCTGCCCCAGGCCCTGCGCGTGATTATCCCCCCCCTGACCAGCCAGATGCTGAATCTGACCAAGAATTCGTCCCTGGCCATTGCCATCGGGTTCCCGGATTTTGTTTCCGTGGCCAACACCACCATCAACCAGACCGGACAGTCCATCGAAGGGGTGGCCCTGATCATGGGATGCTATCTTATGTTCAGTATTTCAACCTCCCTGTTCATGAACTGGTACAACAAAAAATCAAAATTAGTGGAAAGATAATATGGCCATTGTACCCATAGACCATGAGTATATTAAAAGTATCCAGCCGCCGGTGAACCGGCGGGGTGTTGTCGGATGGCTGAAGGAGAACCTGTTTAACGGGGTGTTCAACTCCATATTGACCATTGTTGTCCTGGCCTTTTTACTCCATTTTATCCCGCCCTTTATCCGGTGGGCCTTTATCGACGCCTCCTGGTTCACTGCCGGGGATGGATGTAAAACAGGGGACGGGGCCTGCTGGTCAGTGGTGGTAAAAAACTTCAGGTTCATCATCTTTGGATTTTACCCCCATGAGTTACACTGGCGGCCCTTTACGGCCATGATGCTCCTGTTTGCCCTGCTCTTCTTTTCCAATAACCGCAGGTACTGGTCAAAGGCCCTGGGCTACGGCTGGATCCTTGGGCTTGTGACCATGGGAGTCCTGATGAAGGGCGGCATTTTAGGACTGGCACCGGTGGACAGCATGAAATGGGGCGGCCTGCCCCTTACCCTGCTGCTTTCGGTATTCGGCCTGACAGCAGCCTATCCGCTGGGTGTTGTCCTAGCCCTGGGCCGCATGTCGCACATGCCCATGATCCGCTACCTGTCCGTGGCCTATATTGAATTAATCAGGGGAGTCCCCTTGATTTCACTGCTGTTCATGTCTTCGATCATTTTTCCCCTGTTTCTGCCCGAGGGGGTGACCATCAACACCATCCTCAGGGCCCAGGTTGCCATTATCCTGTTCACTGCAGCCTATGTGGCCGAGGTGGTCAGGGGCGGTCTCCAGGGCATGGCCAAGGGACAATACGAAGCAGCCGATGCCCTGGGACTGAACTATGTCCAGACCATGCGGCTGATCATCCTGCCCCAGGCCCTGAAAATTGTGATTCCGCCAACGGTGAGCGTTCTGGTGTCAGCCTTCAAGGATACCTCCCTTGTTGTTATCATTGCACTTTACGATTTCCTGCTGACCTCCAAAACCGTGATTCAGAATCCGGAGTGGATGGGATTTTCAACGGAGATGTACCTGTTTGTGGCCCTGATGTACTTTTTAGGATGTTTTTCCATGTCCAATTTTTCAAGGAAACTTGAACGGGAACTGGATACAGATAAACGCAGTTAATTGTTAGGAATAAAACTATGAACGACGTAAAAGACAATGACACCATTATCCAGATTAAAGACCTGAACAAATGGTATGGTGATTTCCACGTATTGAAGAACATCAACCTGGAAGTGAAGAAAAAGGAAAAAATAGTTATCTGCGGCCCGTCCGGTTCCGGTAAATCCACTTTGATCCGGTGCATCAACCGGCTGGAAGAGCACCAGAAAGGCCAGATCATAGTAGACGGGGTTGAGTTGACCAACAACCTGAAAAACATTGAAAAGATCAGGACGGAGGTGGGCATGGTATTCCAGCACTTCAACCTCTTCCCCCACCTGACCATCCTTGAAAACCTTACCCTGGGGCCGGTGTGGGTGAGAAAAACCCCGAAAAAAGAGGCGGAAGAGACCGCCATGTTCTACCTGGAAAAGGTAAAGATTGCCGAACAGGCCAAAAAATACCCGGGACAGCTTTCCGGCGGCCAGCAGCAGCGGGTGGCCATAGCCAGAAGCCTTTGCATGAAACCCAAGGTCATGCTTTTTGACGAGCCGACCTCGGCACTGGATCCGGAAATGGTTAAAGAGGTATTGGATGTCATGGTCCAGCTCAGTGACGAGGGCATGACAATGATCGTGGTTTCCCATGAGATGGGGTTTGCCAAAACCGTTGCCCAGCGGGTAATGCTCATGGATGCCGGTATGATTCTGGAGGAGAACAACCCCGTTGATTTCTTTGAGAATCCCGAGCATGAGAGAACCAAGTTCTTCCTCAGCCAGATCCTGCATTAATAAACCCAGATCCTGTATTAAGAAATAGGGAAGAAAAACTGATAAGATATTGGCTGCTGTCCAGCGGGACAGTAGCCAATTTTTTATTTACCCCGCGCTAAAACTGCGCCGGATCAAAAACCGGTATTGCCTTTTGCAGATTCAACCTGGAAGCCCCATACGCCGATGATATATAGGTAAGACACTGCTTTGAGCAATATCATGGGTGGAGAAAAGGATAGAAAATGAAACAGATTAAAGGAGATTTGATCGCACTTGCCCTGGCCGGTGAATTTGATGTCATCATCCACGGCTGTAATTGTTTCTGTACCATGGGTGCCGGTATTGCCAGGCAGATCATGGAGACCTTTCCCCAGGCCTGGGAGGCGGATTTAACCTCCCTTTCAGGCGACAGGAGAAAACTCGGGTCCTATACCAAAGCCAGGGTCTTCACTGAAACCAGCACCTTATTTATCGTTAACGGCTACACCCAGTTCCACTATGAAGGAGAGGGGGTGCTGGCGGACTATGACGCCATTGCCACCCTGTTTCGCCGGCTTAAGCAGGATTATTCAGGCCTCCGTTTCGGGTATCCGAAAATCGGTGCAGGACTCGCCAACGGGGATTGGGATATCATAAGCAAAATCATTGACAGCGCCCTTGAAGGTGAAGATCACACCCTGGTGGTGTTTACCCGCTGAAGGGGGCTTTCCTGAAGTTTTTCGCAGATAATACTTTTAGGGTTTGCAAATTTCATGATTCTGTCTTAAAACTAAGGCCAAAAATCATAAGCACCATTTGAACAACAGACAAAAAAAGAGCAGACAATGATTCGAACAGGCATAGCAGGCGCATCCGGTTATACCGGGGTTGAACTGGTAAAACTCATATCAAATCACCCGGAAGCCAGTTTGGAGGTCATCACCTCCAACTCATACAACGGCAAGGCATTAACAGAGATATTTCCCTCAATGAGGGGGTTTGAATCCCTGGTTTGCGAGGCGTTCAACGCCAAGGACCTTGCCGGCCGGGTGGACCTGATGTTTTTGGCCCTGCCCCATAAGGTCTCCATGGAATTTGCCCCGCAGCTCATTGAGCAGGGCATCCGGGTGGTGGACCTGTCCGCAGACTTCAGGTTTACGGACCCCAAGGCTTATGAAGGCGCCTACCAGCCCCATTCTGCACTGGACCTGATGAATGAAAGCGTTTACGGCCTTTGCGAATTATTCAGGGATAAGATAAGGGATGCACGCATCATAGGCAACCCCGGATGTTACCCCACCTCGATCCTCCTGGCATTGGTGCCCTTGATCAGGGAGAACCTGATCTCCACAGAGGGACTGATCTCAGATTCGAAATCGGGTGTCAGCGGCGCAGGCAGGTCCCTGGCCCTGGGCACCCATTATTGTGAGGTCAATGAATCCTTTTCAGCATACAAGGTAGGAAACCACAGGCACACCCCGGAGATAGAAGAGCTTCTCAGCCAGGCTGCCGGCACACCGGTCTCCCTGACCTTTGTCCCCCACCTTGTACCGGTGACCCGGGGCATGATTTCAACCGTTTACGCCACGGTGAATCCGGGGGTTACCCTTGAAAAGATCAGGGCAGCCTACGATAAATACTACATGGATGAACCCTTTGTACGCCTGTTAAAACAAGGGGCGTTTCCGGCCATGTCCCACGTCCGGGGGACCAATTGCTGCGACATCGGCTGCCACCTGGATCCTGAAACAGGCCGCCTGATACTGGTATCTGCCATTGACAACCTGCTCAAAGGGGCTGCCGGCCAGGCTGTCCAAAACATGAATATCATGTTCAAAATTGACGAGAAAACCGGCCTGGATGCCGTGCAGACCCCATTGTAGCGTACAATAAGTGCTTGACATGAACAGGATTTTCTTTATAAGAGAGTGAAGATGAAAAAACGAATCAAAATATGGTTCCATTCCGGCGGAAGCTCCGACATCAGGGAAGTTTCCCTTAGAAAACCGTTTGCTCTGCTATTCGTTTTTTTTAATATAGGGGCAATTGCCGGGCTGTCCTATCTGGGGTACGACTATTACCAGCTAAAGAAAATCGCCTTTGATAACGACAGCTTAAATCAGAAAATAGTTTCCCAGACCGGAGAAATCCTGAGCCAGCGAAAGCAGGTCCAGACCTTTGCCAAAGAGATCGAAGTACTTAAGGAGCAGGTCAGGAGCCTTGCCACCCTGGAGGATCAGGTCAGGCTGATCGCTGATATCCAGAAAACCGGCAACTCATCCGGGCTGATCGGTATCGGGGGGATTCCGGAAAATGATCTGGACCAGGATCTGCCGCTGGAAACCCGCCACAACAACCTGATCCGGGAGATGCACCAGCAGGTGGATCAGACCCAGACTGCCGCTGCAAAGAAAACCCTGGATTTTGAGGACCTGATCAATAAGCTTGAAAAGAAAAAGAACCTCCTGGCCTCAACCCCGTCCATAAAGCCGGTTGACGGATGGATCACCTCAAGGTTCGGATACCGGAAGTCACCCTTTACAGGCAAACGGAGCTTTCACTCCGGTCTTGATATTTCCAACCGGCCCGGAACCAAGATCATTACCACGGCCAACGGCAAGGTCACCTACGCGGCAAGGAAGATGTATTTCGGCAACCTGGTCGTCATTGATCACGGATACGGCAAGGTCACCAAATATGCCCATTGCAAGGAAATCCTGGTCAAGCGGGGTCAGAAGGTCAAACGGGGAGAAGTCATTGCAACGGTCGGAAACACCGGCCAGAGTACCGGTCCCCATCTTCATTACGAAGTCCGTATCAATGGAGCTCCGGTCAATCCTCTGAAGTATATTCTTAATTAATCATCAGCACCTCTCCCGTAAATCCGGATGCCCTTTTTTCATCTCCGATGATTGTATTGTTTGCCATGACTATTTTCCGGCCGAAGCCCTGTGCAGCCAGCGTATCGCTTCCGGCATCAAGAATTTTTCCCGGCAATTGCCATGGCCTGTCAACCGGTCCGTTAATTTTTATTTTTTTTATTTTATTTTCCGGATTAATGCTTATATGTTGTACAGGCAAGTTGGCTATATGAATTTAACCGCAGCAATTATAGACAGGTAAGGCTTACATGGTATTCAAATTTTTCACTAAGATCTTTGGCTCCAACAATGACCGGATACTCAAAAAAATCCAGCCCATGGTTGATGAGATTAACGCCCTGGAAACTGAGATGCAGGCGTTGTCAGACACCCGGATGGCTGAAAAAACCGGCGAGTTCAAAAACCGGTTGGCAAATGGGGAAACCCTGGATGATATATTGCCCGAGGCCTTTGCCCTGGTCCGGGAAGCCTCCGTCAGAACCCTTGAGATGCGGCATTTTGATGTTCAGCTTATCGGTGGAATCGCCCTTCACAACGGAACCATTGCCGAAATGAAAACCGGTGAGGGCAAGACGCTGATGTCCACCGTGCCTGCCTATTTAAACGCATTGAGCGGGAACGGGGTTTACATCGTTACAGTCAACGATTACCTGGCAAAACGTGATGCGGAGTGGATGGCCAAGATTTATAATTTCCTCGGCCTCTCAGTGGGTGTCATTCTCCACGACATGGATTCCCAGGAGCGGAAAGAAGCCTATGATTCAGATATCACCTACGGCACCAACAACGAGTTCGGGTTCGACTACCTCAGAGATAATATGAAGTTCGAGAAAAACGACCTGGCCCAGGGCAACCTGAACTTCGCCATTGTGGATGAGGTGGACTCCATCCTTATTGACGAGGCCAGAACCCCCCTGATCATCTCAGGCCCGGCAGAAAAATCCACCCATTTTTACACCCAGGTCAACACCATTATCCCGGCCTTTAAAAAGGATACCGATTATACCCTGGATGAAGAATCCAAGAGCGTTTCCCTGACCGAAGAGGGGATTGCAAAAGGAGAGGACCTGCTCAAGGTGGACAATCTTTACGACCCGTCCAACATTGAAATCCTCCACCACCTGAACCAGGCCCTCAAGGCCCACACCCTGTTCAAACGGGACACCGATTATATTGTAAAAAACAACCAGGTGGTCATCGTTGACGAGTTCACAGGGCGCCTGATGAGCGGCCGGCGTTACAGCGAAGGCCTTCACCAGGCCCTGGAAGCCAAGGAAAACGTTAAAATAGAGAATGAAAACCAGACCCTGGCCTCCATTACCTTTCAGAACTACTTCCGGATGTACAACAAATTGTCGGGCATGACCGGTACGGCGGAAACAGAAGCGCCGGAATTCAAAAAGATATACAACCTTGAGGTATTGGTCATCCCCACCCACAGATCCATGATCCGGGATGACATGCCGGATTTGATCTACAAGACCCGGAAAGAGAAATACGATGCAGCCATAAAGGAGATCATCGCCCTCCATAAGAAGGGGCAGCCCGTGCTGGTGGGAACCATCTCCATTGATGTGTCCGAAGACCTGCATAAAAAACTGAAGAAAAAAGGCGTTCCCCATAACGTACTCAACGCAAAGCATCACAAGGCCGAAGCTGAGATTGTGGCCAATGCCGGCCAGAAAGGAGCGGTGACCATTTCCACCAATATGGCGGGCCGCGGTACTGATATAAAGCTTGGTGAAGGGGTTAAGGAGCTGGGCGGCCTCCACATTCTGGGCACCTCACGCCATGAGTCCCGGCGTATCGACAATCAGCTCAGGGGCCGTTCAGGCCGGCAGGGAGATCCGGGGAGTTCTCGGTTTTACCTTTCCCTGGAAGACGATCTTCTCAGGATATTCGGCGGAGACCGGATCCACGCGGTCATGGACCGCCTGGGCATTGAAGAGGGAGAACACATTGAACACAAGTTTATCTCCAGGGCCATTGAAAATGCCCAGTCCAAGGTAGAGGGGCATAACTTTGAAATCAGAAAGCACCTTCTGGAGTATGACGATGTCATGAACCAGCAGCGCGAGGTGATCTACCGCCAGCGCAGACAGGCCCTTGAAGAATCCGACCTGAAACAGGTGGCCCTGGATATGATCGAAGATCTTTCCTATGAGGTGGTTGAGGGATTTGCCCCTGAAAAGACATCCATCAAGGACTGGGATCTTAAAGGGCTGGACAATGAAATAAAGCGGGTCTTCAACATGGCCCTGCCCCTGGACAAGGCTGTTGAGGAGAATTACACGGCCGAACAGGTTTCCGAATTCCTGTTTAATACGGCAAGGGATCACTACCTGAGCAAGGAAAATCTCATCGGAGATGAGCAGATGCGCCAGCTGGAGCGGTTCATCATCCTCCAGACCGTGGATACCCGCTGGAAAGAACACCTCCTGTCCATGGACCACCTCAAAGAGGGTATCGGTCTTCGGGGCTATGCCCAGCAGGATCCCCTGCGGATATACAGGAAAGAGGGATTTGAGATGTTCCAGGGCCTGATGGACCGGATCAAGGAAGAGGTGGTGGATATTCTGTTTAAAATCCAGATTGCCTCCCCCTCCCAGGTGGATGAGATGAGAAAGGAAGAGCAAAAGGACCTGACCTTTTCCCATTCAGACGAACCCAGCCAGAAAAAGCCTGTGAAACGGTCCTCGGATAAGGTTAAGCGAAACGATCCCTGCCCCTGCGGCAGCGGTAAAAAATATAAGAAATGCTGCATGAATTAGGAAAACAGACATGACATCCACGGACTCAAAAACAAAACCCGGGATCTCATCACGATCCAAGGAAGATCTGCCGCCCATGTATAAAGTCCTGCTGCATAATGACGATTATACTACCATGGAGTTTGTGGTGGATATTCTGGTCCGTGTATTCGGAAAATCACTTGATAAAGCGACACAAATAATGCTTAATGTACATAATAAGGGTAAGGAAGTTTGCGGTATTTATCCAAGACAGATTGCAGAGACAAAAGTTGAAACCGTCCACAACCTGGCCAGCAAAAGCGGGTTTCCCTTAAAAAGCACAATGGAAAAGGAGTAAGCGAGATATGATAAGCAAAGAACTCAGTACAGCTCTCGGTTTTGCCGTTCGGGAAGCAAAAAAAAGAAGGCATGAGTATGTATGTGTTGAGCATGTTCTTTACGCCATCCTTAACCATGAAACCGGGCTTGAAACCATTGAAAAATGCGGGGGAAGCCCTGATCAGATCAAGGAAGAACTCGAACGCTTCTTTGACGAGAAACTGACAAAAATAGATTCAAAAGACGAATATGTGCTCCAGCAGACCATCGGGTTCCAGCGCATGATACAGCGGGCCATCAACCATGCCCGTTCCGCTGAGAAATCCGAGGTTAATCTCGGGGATATCCTGGCCTCCATTTTCCAGGAAAAAGACTCCCATGCAGCCTTTTATCTGGAAGCTGAAGGGATCACCCGCCTGGATGTACTCAAACATATATCCCATGAAACTGATACGGAGAAGAAGGAAGGCACAGGGGAGCAGCAGCCCCCGAAGATGTTTCCCCAGGCTGACCCCAAAACCAAACGCCAGAAGAAGAAAGACCCCCTGGAGTCATTTACCGCAGATCTGTTGAAAAAGGCCGAAGACGCCAAGATTGACCCGCTTATCGGAAGGGAAGATGAAACCGACAGGGTGATGCAGGTGCTCTGCCGCCGCCGGAAAAACAACCCCATCCTGGTGGGGGACCCGGGTGTGGGAAAAACAGCCATTGCCGAGGGCCTTGCCTTAAAGATCAATGAAAAGTCCGTGCCCGACCTTCTTGAAGCCTGTGAATTGTACTCCCTGGATATGGGTGCCCTTCTGGCCGGTACAAAGTACAGGGGGGATTTTGAACAGCGGCTCAAGGACGTCATCAATGCATTGGAGAAAAAGGATAATGCCCTGCTGGTGATTGATGAGATTCACACGGTTGTCGGGGCCGGGGCCACCACCTCCGGTTCCATGGATGCCTCCAATATCCTGAAACCCGCCCTCTCTTCCGGTGACATCAAATGTATCGGCACCACCACCTATGAGGAGTATAAGAACCACTTTGAAAAAGACCGGGCCTTTTCAAGACGGTTTGAGAAAATAGAGGTATCCGAACCCAGTGTGGATGAAACCTCGGAAATTTTAAAAGGCCTACGCCCCTATTATGAAGAACACCACGGTCTGAAATACCCGGACAAAACCATAGAGGCGGCTGCCTATCTATCGGATAAGTATATCAACGACCGGTTTCTGCCGGACAAGGCCATTGATGTTATTGACGAAACAGGGGCCTTCCTGAGACTTAAGGGCGGGGGAAAGCGCAAAAACGTCAGTGCCAAGGATATTGAAAATATTGTAGCCAAAATCGCCAAGGTTCCGGTTTCCAGCGTCACCTCGGTGGACAAGTCAAACCTGGAATCCCTGCCTGAAAAATTGTTCAAGGTGATCTACGGCCAGGATGATGCCATCACCACACTGACAACGGCGATCAAACGCTCCAGGGCCGGTCTTGCCGCACCGGACCGCCCCATCGGCTCATTTCTGTTTATGGGTCCCACGGGTGTTGGTAAAACAGAGGTGGCCAAGCAGCTGGCCGCAAACATGGGCATTGAGTTCCTGCGGTTTGACATGAGTGAATATATGGAGAAGCATGCGGTGTCCAGGCTGATCGGTGCGCCTCCGGGCTATGTCGGGTTTGACCAGGGCGGCATTCTCACCGACAACATCCGCAAGTATCCCCACTCGGTCCTGCTTCTGGATGAAATTGAAAAGGCCCACATGGATCTTTACAATATCCTTCTCCAGGTGATGGATTACGCCACACTCACGGATAACAACGGAAAATCCGCTGATTTCAGGAATGTCATCATCATTATGACCTCCAATGCCGGCGCCAGGGAGATGAGTGTGAACTCAATCGGCTTTGGCTCCCAGACAGCCAACGCAGATACCAAGGCCTTTAAAGCAGTTGAAAAGACCTTCAGCCCCGAGTTCCGCAACCGCCTTGACGGGATTGTCCAGTTCAACCACCTGTCCGAGCAGATTATGGAACTGATCGTGGATAAGAACATGAGAGAGCTCAAGGAGATGCTCAAGGTCAAGGGGATATCCCTGACTTACTCTTCCAAGGCCCGGACACATCTGGCCCGGAAAGGGTACGATCCGAAGTTCGGCGCCCGGCCCCTGGCCCGGATCATCCAGACCACCATCAAGGACAAGCTCACGGATGAAATCCTGTTCGGCAAACTGGAAAAGGGGGGCAAGCTCTCCATCGGCCTGAAAAAAGACGAGCTGACCTTTAACTTTAAATCCAGCTGATGCCCCTGTTCAGGTTGTCCGACCGGATAGAATTTCCACCGGCATGGCTGGCGCGGTCCGACGGTCTCCTCTGTATCGGGGGAGACCTTGAACCCCGGCGCCTGGTTCTTGCCTATAAAAACGGTATTTTCCCCTGGTTTTCCAGTAATGAACCCATCCTCTGGTGGTCTCCCGACCCGCGGCTTGTTATTTATCCAAACGATATCCGGGTTTCCCGGAGCCTGAAGAAAAAGATCAGAAAAAACATCTTTGAGATCCGGGTCAACACCGCTTTTGAACAGACCATCAGGGCCTGCTCCCAGCCCAGGCAGAACAAAGAGGAGGGCACCTGGCTTATCGACGGGATGATAGAGGCCTATATCGCCCTTCATAAAATGGGATACGCCCATTCTGTGGAAACCTGGTTTGAGGGCTGCCTGGTGGGCGGGCTGTACGGTATCAGTATCGGCAGATCCTTTTTCGGGGAGTCCATGTTCAGCCGGAAGGCCGATGCCTCTAAAATTGCCCTTGTGGCCCTGGCCGGACACCTGGCGGACCATGATTTCGATATCATCGACTGCCAGGTGACAACGGACCACCTGCTCAGCATGGGAGCGGTTGAGATTCCCAGAGATAGTTTCCTGGAGGTTATAGGCCACTCCATTGATGCTCAGATTCCTGCCGGTGTCTGGACCTGTGACCAGATCCTTGACCCCGAATCAACACCTGGTGACACCCTGCGAAAAGAGACAAGCACCCGGATGCACACCGGCACCGGCAAGGGGTTATAATGGACTGGTGGCAGACCCTTCCCTATAAGATCAGCCCTTACCTGATTCAGATCAACGGATTCGGCATCCGGTACTACAGCCTGATGTATCTGGTTGCCTTTGCCTCGGTTTACCTGCTTATCCGGTACCGGCTCACCCGTGAAAATCATCCCTGGACCATGGAAATGATTCAGGATTTTCTCATCTGGGCCGCCCTTGGGGTAATTCTGGGCGGCCGGCTTGGGTATGTGCTTTTTTACAATTTACCCTACTATGCTGCCCATCCCCTGGAAATATTTCTCCCCTTTAGTTTTTCAAACGGTGTCAGATTCACCGGGATTACCGGTATGTCTTTTCACGGGGGGCTTATCGGGGTCGCAACAGTTTTTGCGCTGTTCTGCAGGAAACACCGGATAAACCTCTGGAGTTTTTCAGACCTTATCGTTCCGGCCGTGCCTCTGGGATATTTTTTCGGCAGGCTCGGCAATTTTTTCAACGGAGAACTCTTCGGCACACCCACCACCCTGCCCTGGGGAATGCTGTTTCCGGCGGACCCCACCCGGACCCTGCGCCACCCCTCACAACTCTACGAGGCGTTTTTCGAAGGCATTGTCCTTTTCGTCCTGCTGTGGACCTTCCGCAACCGCCCGTGGGCCAGGCACCGGATATTTGCCTTATACCTCACCGGATACGGTATGTTCCGCTTCTTTATCGAATTCGTGCGCCAGCCGGACGCACACCTGGAGACAGTCGCCCTGGGCATGACCATGGGACAGATTCTGTGCGGTATCATGGTGTTGACAGGTATGGCAATCGGCGCGTATACACGGCTCCGGCGTCCGCCGGCACCTTGACAAAAGGCGTTTCATCTCCATAATGCTTTAAGATATTAACCTTTTGGGAGTTTACCCATGTTATTTAAACTTTTCCTGTGCTTCACCCTTATCCCGGTAATAGAACTCTACCTTCTCATTCAGGTGGGATCGGTAATCGGGGGCCTTAACACCATACTCCTGGTTATCGGAACCGGTTTTGCCGGCGCCTGGCTGGCCAGGATGGAGGGGATGAACACCATGTTCAAGGTCCAGCAGAACCTGAACCAGGGATTGATGCCGGCTGAAGAACTGATTGATGCCCTGATCATTCTCATCGCAGGGCTGGTACTGATCACGCCGGGCCTTCTGACTGACTTCGTGGGACTGATGCTTCTGTGGCCTGTGACCAGAAACCGGTTCAAACGGTTCCTGAGAAGGAAATTTGATGAATTAAGTGCAAGGGGCGATATTAATATTACCAAGTTTCACTAGTTCATCATTCCTATAGACTTTACTTCATTTAAGGAGAATCATATGTTTTTAGATCTGATCAGGCAACGCAGAAGCGTTCGCAAATATACAAGCCGGCCCATTGACAGCGAAACACGGGATAAGCTGATAGAAGCAGCTCTTCGCGCACCTTCATCCAGAAGCTTCAACCCCTGGCGATTTGTCGTAATAGATGAACCTGAACTGCTTGAAAAACTTTCCAGGTCCAAACCCCACGGGGCCTCCTTTTTAAAGAACGCCCCGCTTGGAATCGTTGTCTGCGCCGATGCGGCCGCCAGTGATGTCTGTGTTGAAGACAGCTCCATTGCCTCTATTTTCATTCATCTGGCAGCAGCCTCCCTGGGACTGGGCTCCTGCTGGATCCAGATCAGGAAGCGGGACCATGACAGGGACCTGAGTGCAGACGCCTATATAAAGGATCTCCTGGGCGTTCCTGACAATTTAATGATTGAATCCATCATTGCGATAGGGTATCCTGACGAGGATAAACAGGGACATACCAGGGATACGCTGGATTACGACAAGGTTTTCCTTAACCGGTTCGGTGAAAAGGAATAAATGGAAGTAAAAGAACAAATTCTTAAAATGATTCAAAAACGGGAGAGTGAGCTTCCCACTCTCCCGGTGGTTATAGACAGGATTATCTCCGTGGCTTCCGATGAAAACACGACAACGGAAAAGCTGGCCGAGGTGATTTCCTATGACCAGGGCATGACCAACAAGCTTCTCAAACTTGCCAATTCAGTCTACTATGCCCAGAAAAACCCTGTGGAAACCCTTAAGCGGGCCATTTCCGTTATCGGGTTTGATGAAATCATCGGTATCGCCCTTGGCATGGGTATTCTTTCCAGCATCTCCGATAAGGGGGGCCTGACCCTTGACATGAAAGCCCTCTGGATCCACGGCATCGGTGTGGCCACCGTTTCCAAGGAACTGGCCAAGAGAACCAATCCCGGCATTGCCTCTAAAATCTTTATCCCTGCCCTGCTCCACGATATGGGCAAGGTGATCTTTTCCGTCTATTTCAAACAGGAGTATACCCAGGTCCGGCAATTTGCCATGGAAAATAAAAAGCCCCTGTATTTCAGTGAAAATGCCGTTCTGAAGCTGGATCATGCCATTTTGTCCGCCCTGCTCATGAAACGATGGGATTTTCCCCCTTCCATCATGATCCCCTGCCGGTTTCACCATAACCCGGAATCCTCCCCGGTCCAGTTCAGGCACCAGTCACTGATCATCAACCTGGCAGACTATCTCACCCAGAAAGCCGGGATCGGCCATTCCGGAAATCCCGTGCCGGTCACCATCAAAAATGCACCCAAAAAAATCGGTGTAAACGAATCCGTGCTGAGACTGACCATAGATCAGCTGAAACGCAAGGAACCCGAGATCAAGGAGTTTTTCAAAATAACCACCTCCTGATTCAGCCGTTCTCCATTATGGGATCACGCAAAAATAACTTCACCTAATCTGTTTATAAAAACCCTTAAAACATTGGGTATTTTACAAACAGAATGTGAACTAATTCTTACGAGATCCCCTATATCTAAATATCTTTAATTTTACGTTCACCCACAGATGCCCTGGCAGCAGCCTCAAAACAGTCAAGACTCTCTTCAAGTGCCTGGGAGGAGAGGGTTGAGCCGATGTTTGCATCCTGTTTTTTCTGGTTTTCAACAGCAGACAATACATCCATAACCGTCATGCATTCAATATCCATGGCCGGCGAATACCCCACGGTTGTATCGGATGAGGTAACGGCAAACAGCAGCCGGCTTGCCAGCAGCTTGTCCAGAAGGTAACGCACAATGGCAAGGGGCAGTTTCAGCTCCCGTGAGATGTGAATATCGGTTGCAGGGGAGTCGTTTCGGGCAAACCGGGTAACGCAGAGGCGGACGATCCTCAGCATGAGAAGTTTCTTTTGCCTCAGGCTCATGTCGGAAGGTGCAAGATCCTGGGTTTCAGACAGATCTGTATTTTCCCATTCAGATGCGATTTCAGCCCCGTACAAAAGCACCACCCAGGATGCCTGGAGCCAGATTAAAAACAGGGGTAAAGCAGCAAAACTGCCGTAAATTGCATTGTAGCCGGTAACCCCGACCTGGAATTTCAAATAGGCCATCTGGATCAATTGGAACAGGCTGCCGCCGATAATGCCGCCGGCGGCTGCGGCTCCGATATTTACCTTTTTGTTGGGCAGGATAACATAGAAAAAAATAAAAAGTATCCAGGTGGATACATAGGGAAAGAGGCTGAATCCCAGTGAGATGATTCCCCCGACATTAATGGGAAGTCCAATGTAAGCCAGTAGCTGCTCCAGCCTTGTGGTGACAAAAAGATTGGCGCTGCCTGAAAAAAGGACAAGCAGGCCGGCGGCCAGGGAGATCGTCAGATAATCGGTAATTTTCCGGATGACGGACCTGCCCCCGGTAACCCACCAGATCTGGTTGAATGTACTCTCAATATGGGACATAAGCTTTACCAGTGAGTACAGGAGGAGGACGATACCCAGGATGGCCATAAGGCCGCCCTGGGTTTTTTCCAGCAGGTTGTTGGAAAAGGCCAGCACCTTGCCTGCAATCTCCTCCCTGCCGGCAAACATGGACATGACTTCAGCCTCCAGGAACTGACGGAACCCGAATCCCTTGGCTATGCCGAATGCCATGGCCATAACCGGGACAATTGAAAACAGGGTGTACAGGGTCAGGGCAGAGGCCCGCAAGGCGCACTGGTCCCGCTGGAATCCCCTGACAGCGCGCCAGAGCACCTGGCTCAGTTTTTTATAAAAATATGGGACCTGCCGGTTAATCTCCATCTCAGCCCTGTTTTTTTCTTTCCCTGCCCAGCCATTCCTCCAGCCGTTTCAGGCCTTCTGCCGTTGATACCTTTGGTTTGTATCCAAGATCCTTTTTAACCCTTGAAATATCAAACCAATGCGAGGTGGCCATCTCCTTGGCGACAAACCGGGTCATGGGCGGATCTTTCCGGATATTGAACACCCTGTAAATATGTTCAAACACCCATCCGGCGGCATAGGCTGCCTTTCCGGATATCCTGCCCTTTATCGGGGGCAGGCCTGCTGCCGCCAGAAAAGCATTTGCCATAGTCCACTTTGAAACGGGCTCATCCTGGCTGATGAAATAGACATTTCCCGAGAGCCCGGGATCGGTAACCAGCTTTTCAGCGGCCAGGACATGGGCATCTGCGGCATTATCCACATAAATGGTATCCACCAGGTCATCTTCAGGGCCGATGATCTTCAACTGTTTTGCCCGGCTGATAATCTTCGGCACCAGATGATTGTCATCAGGGCCCCAGATGAGGTGGGGCCTCAGTATAATGGTGGGCAGCCCCTCTTTGGCCGCCCGGGTCACCTCTTTTTCCGCCAGGGCTTTTGTCTCAGGATATGGTGCCAGGTAGGTGTCGGGATAAGGCACGGATTCATCCACATTTTCCATATCATAATCATCAAAAATAACACTGGGAGAGCTGGTATGGACCAGCCGCTCCACGTTGTTTGCCTTGCAGGCGGCAAGAACGTTAACAGTTCCGGTCACATTCACCTGGAAATAGCTGTCATAGCTCCCCCATATCCCGGGTTTGGCAGCCACGTGAAATACGGTATCTATCCCTTTAAAAGCCTCAATAACATCTGCCTGCCGTGCAAGGTCGCCCTGAATCTGAGTCACCCCCAGCCGGTCCAGTTCCGGATATTTACTCCTGGAAAAAGAGGCAACATCTATTTTTTTCTCTATGAGTTTCCGGACAACAGCCTTGCCCAGAAACCCTCCCCCGCCAGTTACCAGTGCTTTTTTAATTCCCATTTGTCTTTCTTATCAATGCCTTAGCATTTTCCTATAAATTTATGCCAATCCCTGCTTGACAACCTCAAGGTTTTCCTATAGAAATAACCCCACTTTTGCTGAGCGGGAATAACTCAGTGGTAGAGTGCGACCTTGCCAAGGTCGAAGTCGCGGGTTCAAATCCCGTTTCCCGCTCCACTTTTTCTCTCCTTTATTTTCACCCGAATTAAAAATCAAGTGTAACACCGAGTTGTTTTTCCTTTGCAAATTCATACAAGGCTGATGCCACTGTCAGGTCGAACAATGCCATACCCACGGATTTAAAAAAGAGGGTGCCGTTATTGTGGCCGGGTGCGGGTTCCTTGATCAGATCGGCAAAGGCCCTGATCTCCTCTTTTTTCACAATGCCCTGCTTAAGCGGTTCACAGATATCTCCGGACTCTTTGGCTGCAAACAGCGTATCCACATATATCTTATCTGCGGTTTTTATCACTGCATCGGGGAATTCTTTCATATCCGGCCTGAAAGAGCCGATTGAGATAAATGTTTTATCCTTAACCAGACCCGCATCGTCACTGAATAAGGGGCGGGTGCTCGTAGTGGCGGCAATTACCAGCTCTGAGTCGGCCACAAGATCATCGGCACCCGGTGCCACACGAAATTCCACACCGGGAAAATCAGCTGCAAGACGGTCTGCCATGGACCGGGCTGCCTCAGGATACATATCTCCGATCAATAAGGTGTCTATCTTCCTGTTTAACAGCAGATACCGGGCCTGGCTGTACCCCTGGACACCTGCGCCGAGAATTCCGGCGGTTTTAAGTTGCGTACCGGTTAAATACAGGCCTCCGAGCCCGCCCACTGCCCCGGTCCGCTCTGCGGTCACAGCAGCCCCGTCCATCACGGCCAAAGGTTGTCCTGTGGTATTGTCAGCCAGTGTCATGATACCGTTTACAGCCGGAAGCCCTTTGTCAACCGCCCCGGGAAATACAGAGACCAGTTTTGTGGCAAAGTAATCCCCGCCGAAACAGGGCATAAGCAGCAGGGTGTTGTCGCCATCCTGGACATGGGTCCGGTCAGGCATATTGTAATTACCGTTATTCATCAACGTATAGGCATTAAAAACAGCATCCTGGATCAATTGACGGTCAGCAGAAGTGATATCCTTTTTATTCAAAAATAGCATTAAGCGCCTCGCAGAACAGGTTAATGGATATTTTTCCCATATCACAGCCGCCAAAAAATCTCCACGAAAACCGCAACAGGGACAGGCTATCCCCTAAAACAGAGATGCATTTCACGCAAAATTATGATACTAAACCTCTTTGATCATCAAACTGGGAACATCCCCTAAGACATGAACACAGAGGAGATAAATGACAGCCATAGAAAAGGTATTATGTATAAACCGGGCCTCCCTGCCCGCCAGATGGGTAGCCCAAAGAACAGTGCTGCCCATGGATCTTGCAGGCTTTACCGGCCAGTGCACCCAAAGCGGGTTTTCTTTTGTAAACCGGCCGGAAGCAGAGCAGGATCCGGGACAGAAACAGATCATTCCCTATATCTTGCTGCAGACCGAAGACGGGAAACAGACCGCTGCATACAACCGCCGGGGAAGTGAGACCCGTCTTCACGACCTGTGGTCCGTCGGCATCGGTGGGCATATCAACCCGATAGACCGGGACAACGGCGGGTCATCGTTTAAGGAGATCCTTGTAACCGGAATGGAGCGGGAACTGGATGAAGAACTCATCCGGCGGCCGGCCGGAGACCCGGTTGAATTCTGCGGCATCATCAGTGAAGACATCACCCCAGTGGGCAGTGTCCACCTGGGTGCGGTGTTTAGGATTCTGACAAATACCCCTGCGGCTTATCTACCTGGTGAAGAATTGTACAGGTTTACCTGGACCCGGACCGAAACGCTTAAAACCCTGAACATGGAACTATGGTCGGAACTTGCCCTGGAGCTGGTTGACCGGCATTAACGGTTCAGTACCTTCAGCACAACCGAGTCCTTGTTTTTCAGCACCTTGGAGCCCCGGGTTATCTTGCAGAGGCTGATGCTGTATTTTTCAGCAATCTTGCGCTGGGTCATTCCCCTGTGAAGATCTTTAAGCAGTTTCCAGCGAAGGGAAATATCATCCAGTTCAGCCGGTGTAAAAATATCCGTGAAAAAGGATTCAAGCTCATCCCTGTCACTGATGGACAGAATAACTTTCAGTAAATCTTTATCAACACTCATATATATTCCAAACCCATGGTAGTTCTGCAGCAATCATTTGTATCTTTAAAAAGAAACTTAACGTTTTTATGAATTATTACAAGAAAAAAATGATCAGGGTTCCTCTGCAAAATGCTGAACCTCATAGGTATAGACGATCATTCCCTTTTCTTTCCAGGCAGTTGAAGCCAACCCGGCCTTGGTGCAGAGGTGCCCTAAAAAGGCCTCACAGCCGGGGAGCTGCTCCCATACCTGGGGAAGAAAGGTGGCGCGGCAGCCTCCTTTTTCAATGATCACCCCGTGCTTGCCTGGAACCAGCAGTGTCAACAGGTCCCGGCAATCCCTGAATGCAAGCTTTTCAGGCTGTGACAAGAGGCTGACCTCAATCTCTATGAGATCAAGTTCTTCCGGGGCAAGAGGAGAAAAACGGCTGTCCCTGAATGCGGCGCAGACGGCATTTTCAGCAATACCCTCCCGCAGGGTTTTCACCGGTTCAAGATTTCCGATGCACCCTCTTAGTTTTCCTTTTTTATGGAGGGTGACAAACAGCCCCTGCTTCCTTTCCAGAAAGGCTGAGTCCTGCTCCCGGGTTTCCGGATCACCTGACGGGTATCCAAGCTTCTCATATATGCTTGCACGGGCCATTTTCAACAGTACATCGCCCTGACTCTCCGAAATATTGCCTGCCATATCCTGCCTCCTGATATAAACGGTCAGGGATTAGAGTATCATCCAAAAACAAAGAAGAAAAGTGAAACTTTTGCCTGCCGGGCATTCCACGCCGGGGACCGGTCTATTTTTTACATACTGACGTATTTCATAGTAATTAAAAGCATTTCGACGCATTTTTTTGTTTTCAAAATTCAAATATCGTGGAACCACTGAATTATGCGGTACCGGTTTTACAAAATTTTCATAATCAAAAATAACCGGATTTGACTCTGCTGGGATTCTCAACTATCGTGAGATCAATTGGAAAGTTGCCCGTATATTTCTGCCTTATAAAGATTAAGGAATAAAATGACAATCATAGATCAGAAACTCATACATAAGCTGCTGGAACACGGGGTGGAAGCCGCACTCATCCCCGGGTTCATCCGCAGCCTTGCCAATGCCTTTCTGATCAATCCCGACATGTCACACTGCCAGGCCAATAAACGGCTGAAATACCTTGGCTGGGAAGACATTGAAATTGATTACCACACATTTTCCCTTGCCATAAACGTCCTGGAAACAAAAGGGCTCAATCAGCTTGAGTACAAATCCGCCCCCTGGTATATCAGCAGCTTTAAAACAAAACCCACCCCGTCCGTCCAATAAGACATAGGGATCCCATAGGCCAGCGAAATAAAAAGGCGCGGAAGATAACTTCCGCGCCTTTTCTGTTATATTGGGCAGCTTATACTATAGAGAATCTATGTCCTCAATTAGGACAGAAACTCTTCAACCGGGGTGTAGTCAAGGTCAAAGGCTTCGGCAACAGCTTTGTAAACCACCTTGCCGTTGATGACGTTGGCACCCAGTTTGATTTCCTTGTTTTCCTGCATGGCTTTTTTCCAGCCCTTGTTTGCAATTTCGATCGCATACGGCAGGGTGGCGTTGGTCAGGGCCCTGGTGGAGGTCCGTGCTACGGCACCGGGCATGTTGGCCACGCAGTAGTGGATAACCCCTTCTTCAACGTAGCAGGGGTCTTCGTGGGTGGTTGCGCGGGAAGTCTCAAAGCAGCCGCCCTGATCGATGGCAACGTCAACAACAACGGAACCGTCTTTCATCTTCTTGAGCATGTCGCGGGGCAGCAGTTTGGGAGCCTTTGCACCGGCGACCAGAACCGCGCCGATAACAACGTCGGCCTTGGTGACCAGTTCTTCAAG
>JAKSAX010000270.1 GCA_022361395.1 Desulfobacterales bacterium
ATGGGCAGAATCATCTGGGTGGTGGCGGTGTTGGATGTCAGCTCGGTCAGGAAGGTCAGGGTGGTGCAGATCCCCGAGATCATGAAGATGTTGTTGGCCCCTTCCAGAATCCCCAGTTTTGCCCCGATAAATGCGGACAGTCCTGAGGCGGCAAATCCTTTGGCCAGTGCAAATCCCCCGCCGAACAGCAGGATAATGCCCCAGGGCAGTTTTGAAAAGACCGTGGCATCCAAGATGGCTGCGGATTTCGCGTCCTTTGACCGGGTGGGCAGGAAAAACAGGATCGCAGCCATGGCAATGGCCACTGTCCCGTCGTCAATGAGCTTTGGAAAAGGCAGCAGGCCCGCCCACCCCGGCAAAGTCGCAAAGCCCAGGTTAAGGTCCTTTCTGAAGATCCACAGGGCAGCGGTCATGAAAAAGATCACCAGCACCATTTTCTCTTCGGAAGAGAGCTTTCCCAGGGCTTTATACTCTTTTTCCACAATGGAATGGTCCACGGAAATATGGTCGGGCACCCTGAAAAAGACCCGGGTCAGCAGGAGCCAGATGGTCAGCAGCATGGCAATGGAAAGGGGCAGGGCCATCATCATCCATACCCCGAATGAAATGGGTGATGCCGTGGGAAAGGTCTGTTCAAAGGTTCTTACCAGCACCAGGTTGGGCGGTGTGCCCA
Organism: Desulfobacterales bacterium; assembly: GCA_022361395.1. Classification (GTDB taxonomy): domain Bacteria; phylum Desulfobacterota; class Desulfobacteria; order Desulfobacterales; family Desulfobacteraceae; genus Desulfobacter. Next base: position 674 of record JAKSAX010000270.1, read on the forward strand.
CAAGGGTGGCCGCTCCGCCCATGGATGCGGCATAGGCAATGCCCAGGAGCAGGCAGAGCGAGAAGTTGTGGGTGTCTCTGGTGTTGAACTGCTCTTCCATTTTTAAAATAATGGACATGGCAATGGGCAGCATCATCACGGCCGTGGCTGTATTGGAGATCCACATGGACAGGAAGGCGGCAGCCACCATAAAACCGAATACCAGCCTGGAAGGGCCCCCGCCGATGGTTTTCACCGTATAAAGTGCAATCCGTTTATGCAGGTTCCACCGCTCCATGGCCAGGGCAATGAGAAAACCGCCCATGAATAAAAAAATGGTGGAGTTAAAATAAACACCGGCCGCTGCCTTGCCCTTCATTATGCCCAGCAGGGGAAAGAGGATGACGGGAATCATAGCCGTGGCGGCCAGGGGGACCGCTTCCGTTACCCAAAGTACCGCCATGAGCGCTGCCACGGCTGCCATCCGGGTGACCAGGGGATTTGACGGATCCAGGTTCAGCATCAGCACTAGGAAAAACAGCACCGGCCCAAGTATCAGCCCCAGTTTCTGTAAAAATGTTCTTTGGTTGACAGCCACAGCACTCATAATTCCCTCCCGGTTTGTCTTTTTATTTTGTATTGGGAAGGGAATATAGCAATGGGTGTGCCATTAAACAGGAAAGGTGTATATCTGCTTTTATTTCAAATGTATATCTTTTTAACTTTTAAGGTGAGATAAATTGCAATCCATGATTTGTCCTGTGTTGAAGGACTTTTGTCCTGCCGGACAGGACAAAAGTCAGCGAGAGAAGCGAGAACAGCGGTATCAGCGAGAAAAGTTTGAGGTGAACCATCGGTTAATTGTATAATCAACAAATCTAACGGTTGTGGGTGAACTTACTGCACCCGTTGTATTTTATTAAGGTTTTGTAATTCCGTTTCAGTCCGTCAACCGGTGACTTTGGCGAGTGAGGGGTGATGGCCTTTCCTATCAACCTCCCCTTTTTTACTTTACTGCAATAAAAGCGTATGGCATATTTGACTCATTAATTAGCGTTTGGTTATTATTTATCAGTGATGCAGCCTGCCGAACATAATACTGCTGCTTGAGCAATAATTATGATCTGGAATTCGGCTTAAGCTATGACCAGATTTTGGCCCGTAACATTTTATTTTTCATTAAAAATGTCGTGTAAATATTCATCTTTTGAGTCATTTAAAAGGAAGCTGGTTGTATCTGTTTTAAACTGTAGTACAAAATTGCCATCCTCTTCCGTAACTGTTCGCACGCCATCAATCACACACAATAAACCAAATAAAGTTTCATCCGTAGCGGCTTTAATCAGGTGCTGAATATAATCCTTTTCTTCCGATGATAGGCTATTTACCCAGTTGGCGATTGACTTTTCAATTTCAGTTGGAGTTTTTCCAGGCGGGGCGATAGCATTTTCATAAGTATCCTCTACTGCTGCATCTCTAACAAAGGATTTTACATTATTTATAAAGCTTTTTTTATTCAATTTAATTACCCTCGGCTATTTTTTAAAAGCATCTGGATATGTGGTTTTGTTTAAATTTATGAGCTCTTGTAATGCGCTATTGGGAGCATTGGTATTATTTCTCAGATCTCTTATGTCTTTTGCAAGAAGATCTCTTGCATTGCCAGTATAGTTACCTTTCTGAGTCGGTATTCTTCTATGTTCACGACTTGGTACAGCTATTGATGGGGCGGTCTTTGGGTCGTAACCCTCTACTGTTTGGGCTGCAGGATGTTTTTGAGCTGCATGATGAATGTCAAGTTTGTCACCAGGCATTGAACGTGCTTTTAGATCATCAAACGTCCCAACCTCATATTTCCCCACTGAACCCTTTGGGGCTGTGAGAGCTTTAATCTCATCAGCATATTTAATAGATCCGACTACAGGCAGGATTCCAACTGCATCTAAAGCCGTTTTACCAGCATGTCCCCATGACCATTCCCAGTTTTGTATGTCATGGGTAATATCCCTTATATCACCAGGAAGATCAAGTCCGACAAATCCACTTGCAATCTGAGCCCCTGTACCTAATAAAGTAACTTCATTGGTGTAGTTGCCCCTGACCAGCTGATCAACAGATTTTGCTGTATAGTCCAAAGCAGTCTTTGCCGCCAACCCTTCAGGATCAACATACTTAACAGGGTTATTTAAAACATACACATACAGATTCATCCCGTCAACATACCCTGCCGGATCCCGCTGCATGAACCTTCCCAGTTCCGCAGAGTACATCCGGTTCCGGTAATACCAGAGACCGGACTCCGCGTCCCATACCCGAACGGGTTACCGATGGCGCTTCTGGATATCGTGATATCCTGCCCCAGCCCGTTATAAACCGTCATCAGGCCAAAGGGGCTGTACTCATAGGACTCCACCAGGGTGCCTGTACTGTCTGTCATTGCCCTGATGCTGCCCAGGCTGTCCGCGGCATAATAATAGGTCCGGCCGCCGGTTTCCATGAGGATGGGCTCATCAATCCCCCCGCCGTAGACAAAGGAGCGGGTGAGGCTGGTATTCACATACTCTTCAATCACATGGCCGTCATCATAGACATAGGTGGTGGTGATCCCGCCTGCTGTTTTTGCCACCCGACGGTTCAGGGCGTCGTAGGTGTAAGAACCAAGGGTCTGGCTGCCGGATTTCACCGTGATCAGCCGGTTGGCCCAGTCATACACGTAGGATTTACTGCCGTCGGAGGTCATGTTGCCCCGGTAGTCATGTGCCGGGACTAAACCTGCTACGAGGTCATACTCGTTGTCATCATTGACCGTTCGGGTCTCGGCAGTGCCGTTCTGATTGGTATCTGTCCAGTTGCCTGCCTTGTCATACTGCCAGGTAACGGTTGGTTCCATGCCTCTGGTGAAAGAAGTCAGCCGGTCCAGGGGGTCATAAGCAAGGGATTCATCTTTAGATACCCCGTTAAAGGTCCCGGTCCTGTCCGTGATGTTGCTTTGGCCGTCATAAACTGTATTGGTAACGCTGAGAAGGGGATTAACGGACGG
>JAKSAX010000405.1 GCA_022361395.1 Desulfobacterales bacterium
ACATCCTTTGCCAGGCTTCTGGCAGGAAACGGCCGGCGGGGGGATAACCGGCGTGCAAACGGCCGGCGGATCAATGGCAGGCGTGCAAACGGCAGACGTGCAAACGGCGGGCAGGCAGATGAATATCTGTTCTATGAGGAGCTGTCCACCATCCTCTACTCTTACAACCAGGAAAGGCTGCCCGGCTGGTCCAGCACAGGTTCCCATCTGGACAAGGTCTGCTCCGGGGATAAACAGGAGCTTAAGCAGGAATTGATCCGGGTATTCAAGGTTGACACCCTGCTGACCTCCCGCTTTTCCCAGCTCTCAATGGGGCAGCAGAACAGGATGAACCTGATCCGCTACCTGATCCAGGATTTTGATCTGCTTATCCTGGATGAAAGCCTTGCCAATGTGGATGAGGCCCTCCGGGAGACCATTATCCTGACGGTGAAGGAATTGTTTCCGGATAAGCTTTTCCTCTATATTTCCCACAACCTTATGGAGGTGGCCCGGTTCTGCAGGGACATATTGGTTTTAGGCCATACCGGTGCGGAGCAGAACGGCCTGCTGGTCAGGGGACTGGATTACACCCGGGGGTATCTGCCGGATCAAAAGGGCCTGGACACGACCATGCTGGAGATCATGAATGCTGTTTAGGCGGATTTATCAGTTTCTCATTGTGTATGCCATGGGGATCGCTGGGCTGATGGCCATCAAATACGGGATCGGCCTTTCCGACTATGTTATTCCCGGAATGAAGCCGATCATTGAAACCGCAGGCCTGATGATGTCCGGCTATTTCTTTGATGTGATCAACACCCTGTCGGTCACCGTGCTGGGGCAGATGATCTCCATTATCATGGCCTTTACCGTGGGGATCCTCGGCAGAAAATCCTCCTGGGCAGGCTCCTTTATCAAGGTAATGGCCTATAACATCCAGGCCTACCCCATTGTGGCCCTGGCCCCCATCATCTTCATCCTCCTGGGAGACGGGTTTTTATCCAGGCTTCTGATCGCCTCCATGATCTGCTATTTCCCACTTCTGCTGTCGGTTCTTGGGATCATGGCCGCCCCTGTAAAGGATATCGAGCATTTCTATATAGCCACGGGCCGGATGCGATGGCAGCTGGAGGTTAAGATCCGGGCCTTTGAAAATTTAAGCAAACTTACCACGGTGATTGCAGGCAGCGCCACCCTGGCCATGGCCGGCACCATTGTGGCTGAATTCATTGCAGCAGATGCGGGCATTGGCTATAGTATCCGGATCGCCTTATACCGGAGTGACCTGGCCGGGATACTGGTGGCCCTGTTCATGATCGGCATTATTATCTCGGTTTACCAGGGCATGCTGGAAAGCCTGGGCGAGCAGGTAAAAACAAAGTGGTCCGCACCAAAGGGAGAGGATTTACTATGAATATCAGACAGGAGGGCAGGGTGAGACTTATTATCCGTGTCATTTCAGCCCTGGTTTTGGTTCTGGGGATGACGGTTTCCCGGGTTCAGGCCGCTTCCGGTGATGAGGTAAAGCTGAACTACCGCCTTAAATGGCTGTTCAATACCAGTGTGGCCGGTGATATCCTGGCCGCGGAATCAGGCTTTTTCAGCCGTGCCGGACTGGATGTCCGGGTGAAGGAGGGCGGACCTGAAAAAGATGCCATCAAGGAACTGGAACTGGGGTATGCAGACTTTGGCGTGGCCTCTGCCGACCAGGTGATCCGGGCCCTGGAAAAGGGGGCGGATGTGGTGGTCCTGGCCCAGGTTTTCCAGATCAATCCCATGCAGTGGATCTACAGGGCGGATCAGCCGGAAATCATTACCCTCCGGGATTTGAAAAAGCGGCAGATCGGGGTAACCTTCGGAGGAAACGACGAAACCATCATGAACACCCTCCTGGCCAGGGCCGGGTTAGACGTCCGTGATGTTGACATCACCAGTGTCCGTTTTGACTTTGCCCCGTTTTTAAAGAAGAGAGTGGAGATCTGGCCGGTGTACAGAAACTCCCAGGGCGTCATCCTGGAAGATAAACTGGCCAGGGAAGGGGAGGCGGTCCGGTTCTTTAATCCGGCGGATTTCGGCGTCTCTTTTGTGGCCAACTCCGTGGTCACCTCCGGCAGGATGACGGAGAAGCATCCGGACAGGGTAAAGGCCTTTATAACCGCTCTCCTGGCAGCCTGGGAGTTTGCCATGGACCCGGCAAATGAAGTCCGGGTACTGGCGGAGGTAAAGAAAAAGGACAAGGGCAAAAGGGACGATATCCGCCGGAAACAGCTGGCAGTCACCCGCGTACTGGTCAAGCCCGGTCCGGACATAAAGGTCGGCACCATTGACACGGAGGCTTGGAAACAGACCGAGGCCATCATGCTGAAGGAAGAACAGATTAAAAAACCGGTTCATGTCCATACCCGGCTGGTGGGTGCCGGACAACAGCCATGACGGATTTACCCCGGGTTCAGGCACCTGAGCAAATGATCCACCTGGGGCTGGGCC
>JAKSAX010000263.1 GCA_022361395.1 Desulfobacterales bacterium
CTCCGCCACAACGTCATGGGTAAAGGTATAGAGGAAACGGGCGGCGGCATCATCGCTCTCCTGGGGAAAGTCTTTCATCATGTATAGTGCCATGGGAATGAATATGCCTGAAGGCCTGTTCTTTACGATGATCTTGGTCCCCCCCTTATTTTCAAGGGCAGCCATGAACAGTTCAAAATAGATATAGTCAAAACAGGGGACAATCCGGCCTTCGAATTTACGGCGGCGGTTGTTTTTAAGGATGCCGGGAATGTCATGGGCATTGAGGGGCAGATAATCGTAATCCGCAAGGATCCTGTTAATGTCCGCAATCCTGTAATTCAGTGCAAGAAGTACTGAGGCGATCTTGTCCTTGCCCGGATGGTTGATCTTCTGGCGGATCAGCTTGGTCAGATAGGTATTGGAAATCCCGGAGAACTTGGAAATCTGGTTAACGTTCATATCGCTGGCTTCTATGATCTTAACGAGGGTATCCGGAAATATCCGCATGGCTGGTCCTTAAAGAGTTTAAAGTTTAATTTGAAACGGAGTTTAAACTTTTTTTAACCAAAATTCAACCGTGATGACATTCAGGAACCGGCCCCGGTGTCAGCCGTGACCCGGTCAATTGTATCGGAGGCCCTTCCTCAGGGTCAAGGCAAGTAACCTTTCAGATTCAATGATTCCAATATGTTACTTTTGTACAGGCAATCGCAGACAAAATTCGGATAAGGTATAAGTGTCTAAAACCTTTAAAAATTAAAAACCGTGCCAAGTTTATAGACGATTGCCCTGGGCCCTTCCTGTTTATGGTTGATCCTGTACCGGGTTTAGGGTAAATAAGGGGACAATTATTTATTGATACGTTTACGATAAAGGCCTATGAACTATACTGCCATTACCAATGTCCTGGGAAAACTGTTAATCATCACCGGCACCTCCCTGCTGGCGCCCATTGTCTGTTCCCTGATATACGGGGAAGATGATTTAAATGCGCTGATAGCAACAGCCGTCCTGACCCTTGCCTGCGGCATCCCCCTGTGGAGAAGTTTTCGCGGCCACCACGACCTGAACATCAGGGACGGTTTCTTCATCGCCTTTTTCGGATGGATCCTGATTTCAGCGGTATCTGCCCTGCCCTTTGTCTTTCACGGATCGATTCCGTCATTTACCGATGCCTTTTTGAGATGATGTCCGGGTATACCACCTCAGGCGCCACCATACTAACCGATATTGAAGTGGTTCCGCGCGGCCTGATCTTCTGGCGGAGCCAGACCCATTTTCTCGGGGGGATGGGCTTTCTGACCCTGACCATTATTTTCCTTCCCCACGGTATGGGCGGGGTCAGGATATTCAGGGCGGAATCCAGCCCGGGACAGGTCATTACCAGGGAAAAATTCATCCCCAGAAACCGGGACACCATGGTCTGGCTCTGGGGCATTTATATCGGTCTGAACCTGCTCCAGACCATTTTAATGTGCGCCGGCGGCATGTCGTTGTTTGACTCCCTCTGCCACGCATTCGGCACGGTTTCCACCTCAGGTTACTCCCCCTATAATGCCAGCATCGGCCATTACAACAACGCCTATTTCGACTGGATCATCATTGCCTTCATGTTTCTGGGCGGGGTCACCTTCATGCTCTTCTACCATCTGATGATGGGCAGCTGGAGCGTAATCCGGAAGAACACGGAATTCCGCTGGTACCTCGGGTTCATGATTTTTTTCTGCGGCATGATCACCTGGATTCTCTGGAAGGACAACACCTATCCATTCTGGGATGCCCTGAGGTATGCCACCTTCCAGGTCACCTCCCTTCTGACCACCACCGGATTCACCACAGCGGATTATGAACTCTGGCCCCAGGCATCACAGATGTTCCTCTATGTGGTATGTTTCATAGGGGCCTGTGCGGGTTCCACCACATCAGGCATCAAGGTGGTCCACTATATACTGATATGGAGATTCGGCCTGGCCACCGTCAAGCAGATTTTTTTCTCCCCCATGTCCGTTATTTCGGTACGCCTGAACGGGCGGCCGGTGGACGCCCAGATCGGTCAGCTGGCCGTGTTTTACTTTGTCGTGAATATCTTCATGATCCTGGGGGGCGGCTGTTTCATGGTATTGTCGGATAATATGGACTATACAACAGCCATGAGCTCCGTCATTGCCACACTGATGAATATCGGACCCGGATTCGGGGATGTGGGCCCCACTGAAAACTACGCCTTTATTTCAGACACGGGCAAATGGTTTCTCTCCTGGCTGATGCTGGTGGGACGGCTTGAGATGTTTTCCGCCCTGGTGATCTTTTACCCCTCATTCTGGAAAAGGTAAAATATCAGGCAAGAAACAGCTTCTGGACATCTTTGAGGTTCTGGGACATGCATACCACGATCACCCGCTCGCTGTGCTGGATCTGGGTGTCACCCACGGCCACCTCCCAGGTATTTCCCCGGTGTATACCGCCGATCATGATTTTTCCGTTGTAGTATTTCCCCAGCTTGGACAGGGGGATTTTGGTAATGGGCGAGCCTTTTGCGGCAACGATTTCAACCATTTCAGCGTCAAACCCGTGGAGATGAGCCACGGATAAAAGCTCTCCCCTGCGGATAAACTTTAAAATTTCATTACTGGCAAGGATTTTTTTGTTCAGGGCAATATCGGTTCCCATGGTGGAGGCGAGAACCACATAATCTTCCTTGTTGACCAGGGAGATGCACTTTCTCTGCTTGATCCGGTTATCCTGGCTTGTCATCAAATGCTTGGCCAGCACGCAGCTCATGATGTTGGTCTCATTTTCCCCGGTGGCCGTAATAAATGTGTCCATATCAAGGAGCCCTGCAGAGACCAGGATATTGGAGTCAGATCCGTCGCCGTGCAGAATTTCAGTATGTCCCAGTTCATGGGACAGGGTCTTTGCAGTCTCTTCATCCTTTTCAACCAGCCGGACATCAAAGGCTTTGCCAAGCAGCTCCGCCAGCCGGCTGCCCACAAGACCGCCGCCGATGATCATTACCTTATGGCGCTTCTGCTGTTCCACCCCTGTGAGGTTCATCAACTGGTCCAGGTGCTCGCAGCCTGCCATAAAAAAGGCCTGGTCCCCGGGGAGCAGTTCATCGTCACCTCCCGGAATCAGGGTCTTGATCCCCCTGGCTATGGCCACAATCCTGAAAGGGAACGCCTCGTACAGTCCGGCAATATCCTTCAGCTTCTTGTAGGCCAGGGGGGATTCCTCATGGATGCGGCTGGCCATGGCCAGGATCTGCTCCTCAGCCACATCAAGGATATCATTGCCGGCCCGAAGTTTTATCAGCCTGAAAATCTCCTGGGCTGCCAGTTCTTCGGGATGGATGATTAAATCGATCTTAAGGTCCTCAGCCCTGAGCATGGAATCCTCCCCGCCGAATTCCGTGGACCTGACCCTGGCGATTTTCCTTGGAATGCCGAACCGGTCGCCCAGCAGGCAGGACATCATATTTACAGCATCATTGTTGGTCACGGCAATGAGGTGATCCATCCGCTCTGCCCCGGCCTCTTTCCAGCATTCCACACTCATGGCGTTGCCCCGGATGAATCTGGCATCGATATCCCCGTCTGCATGGCGGATCATCTGAGGATCAGGTTCAATGGCCGTGATGGCATAGCCTTCGTGGGCAAGACGCTTCGCAAGATAATACCCCACCCCCCCAAGGCCTAAAATTAAAATATTCGTGGATTTTGCCGGTTTGTTCGCTTTCATAAGATTTCATTCTCTCCAGAGTTTCATGCCCGGACCCATGCGGGCACCAGCCACTAAATACTCCATTCAGCCCCGGATTGTCAACTTCACCGGCAATGGGAAAAGTGACTGGCCTGACCGGAAAAGCAAGACAGGCCGAAGCCGCCTGACCAGAAAGGGAATGTATTGCCCGATCATGCTTCCATGGTTCCCGGCCCGATTGTACCCCCTAAAACAGATTGACAATAAACGAATGATCATTTATTTTAAACCCCATTACCGATACAAATTATAAGGAATCTTAGAAAACACTTGAAATGAAAATATTTTATTACACAGCATCAGGCAACTCTTTGTACGTGGCCAAAAATTTTTCATGCGATCAATATTCAATTCCCGGGGTATTGTCCGGAAATACAAGGTATGTCAAAGATGAAGCCATCGGGTTGATTTTCCCCTGTTATGTCGGCAGCACACCGACCCTGGTATGCGAATTCATGGAACAGGTCAAACTGGAAAGTGACTATATATTTGCCATAATGACATACGGCAATACCAGCCTGGGCGCCTTGCACCATGTTGACCTGATGGCCCGGAAAAACGGGATCACCCTTTCTTACCTCAACAAGGTGTTGATGGTGGACAGCTCCATCAAATACTTTGACATGGCCCAGCAGATCAGAGATCAGCATGAAAAAGAGATCGACAAGAATATCTCCCGTATCTGTGAACAGGTAAACGCCCGAGAAATATCCGTGGGGAAACCCGGATTTGTCATGGGCCAGGTCAGTAAACTGACCCATCACTTATACAAAAAAGAGATCGGGGATGTTGACAGAAAGTACAGGGTTGAATCCCATTGCAACGGGTGCGGGGTCTGTTCTGACGTCTGTCCGGTCAGCAATATTAAACCGGGCAATCCCCCTGTTTTCCGGCACAGGTGCATCCGGTGTTATGCCTGCACCCATAACTGCCCGAAAAATGCCATCCGTTTCAGTAATGAAAAAAGCAGGGCCCGGTTCAGAAACGAGAATGTCAGCCTTAAGGAAATCATAAAGGCAAACCGGTTTAATTCGACCCGGCTTTAAATCACAATCAACTCCCCCGGTTTTGCACACGTCAAGGCATCCCGTGCAGAGGTAAACTCATCTGACAGGTGGGTACCGCAGATCACGGTACCCTTTTTAATCAGCGGCAGTCCCTTTTCAATCACCTCATCAGGTGAAATGTGGATCTCACCGCCGTTCATGTCCATTAATACAAACTCGGGGTTCAGCTTCAACACCCGCTCTACCTGGGGACACCAGCGCGTGTCTGCGATATAGGCAAACCGCTTCTTTTCCGATGTGGCGATCAAAAATCCATAGGTATCGATCACATGGTCCAGTTTGAAATACGAAAACACATTGGCATTCAGCCGGGTTTCGGACCGGTGGTCAATCTCCCGGAATACCACTTTGTTTTTCAGCCATTCCATACAGGGATGGGTGGCCTTAAAGGCAAGCCCGGTAATTTGATGCACATGCTCCCGCACTCCCTTTGGCCCTGTAATTGTAAGTACTTTACCGTCACCGGCCTTTATACTGTGGAACCATTGGTTGATGATGAGAAAAGGCAGGCCAAAAGTATGATCCCCGTGAAGGTGGGAGACAAAGACGGAGTCAATGGTCTCAACCCGGATACCATGGGTATTCAGGGAATTCATGATATCAGGCGGGGCTTCCGCCAGCAGCCGGCCGTCAACAAGAAATGCATTGTGGGGCAATCCTTTGTTCAGGCACCCGCCGTTTCCTAAAATACTGATCTCTAAGCCCATTGGTTCTGTTTTTTCCCTATCTTCCCAGGTGATCCCGCCCTTACAGCGATTGAATAAATGATCTGTTTTTTTCTCAATGATACATCGAGAATCGGAATCAGCCAAGAAGTGACCTGCAAATCCTGGTAACCTGCCCGCAGGCCAGAGGAAAATCCCACCTGGACTTATCCCTTTCCCCGGCCATATTGGAGGCGGCCCGGATCTCTATCAGCGGTATCCTATAACATTGGCATACATGGGCTGCGGCAGCGCCTTCCATGGCCTCCATTACCGGTAAAAACTTCTGATGGATCCTGCCGGCCTGAACCAGGCCTTTTGTAAGGGCTGAAACCGTAAGAAAGGGACCTTTGAAAACGCTGCCGGGTGACGGGGATTTATCCAGGCGCTTAGCCCATGCGTCCGTCAGGATCGGGTCA
>JAKSAX010000160.1 GCA_022361395.1 Desulfobacterales bacterium
GCAACTTTAACACCGAGGTGCTGGTGGGATCCTCCATGAAAGAGGTGAAGATCGACCACGGTGTCATGATAGTGGCCACAGGTGCCAACGAGTACCAGCCCAAAGAGTACCTGTACGGGGAGAGCGATAAGGTCGTTACCCAGCTTGACCTTGCCGACATGATAGAAGAGGGTAAGGTCGCTGATGCCGACCGGGTGGTCATGTTCCAGTGTGTGGGGTCCAGAAACGAGGACAACCCCAACTGCTCCAGGATCTGCTGCCAGAACGCGGTGAAAAATGCCATCGCCATCAAGGAAAAGAGCCCGGATACGGATGTCTTCATCCTGTACAGGGATATGAGAATGTACTCCATGATGGAAGAGTTCTACACCAAGGCCAGGAACATGGGGGTGATCTTCTCCAGGTTTGACAGGGAGAATCCGCCCCAGGTCAACCAGACCGGTGAGGGCCTGAGCGTGACCTTCAGGGATCATGTCCTCGGACAGACCGTGGAGGCCTCCTGCGATATCGTGGCCCTGAGTGCCGGTGTGGCTGCTTCCGACACCGAAGAGCTTTCAACCATTATCAAGACCCAGCGGAATCCCGAAGGCTTCTTCATGGAGGCCCATGTTAAGCTGAGACCGGTTGATGCGGCAACTGAGGGCGTGTTCATCTGCGGTACGGCCCACGGGCCCAAGCTGATCACCGAAACCATCTCCCAGGCCATGGCGGCAGCCTCCAGGGCAACCACCTTCCTGGCCCAGGAGTACCTGACCCTGTCAGCGGTGGTTGCGGAAGTCAACCAGGTGAACTGTGCATCCTGCCTGGTCTGCGTAAGATCTTGTCCTTACAACGTACCGGTGATCAATGAAATGGGCGTTTCCTACATTGATCCGGCCCTGTGCCAGGGCTGCGGCGTATGTGCGTCCGAATGTCCGGCCAAAACCATTAAATTGAACTGGTATGAAGATGATTCACTACTCAGCAAGGTGGAATCCTTGCTGGAGGGGGTAATATGACAAAAGAATTCGAGCCGGTCATACTGGCATTTTGCTGCAATTTCTGAGGGTATTCAGCTGCGGACCTGGCAGGTTCCATGAGATTGAAGATCCCCACAAGTTTTAGAATTGTCCGTCTGCCCTGCACAGGCAAGCTGGATGTGATCCACGTGCTTCGCGCCTTTGAAAAAGGGGCGGACGGTGTCTTTGCAGTTGGCTGTATGGAAGGCGACTGCCATTTTAACCAGGGCAACTTCCGCGCCCGCAAGCGCATTGAGCAGGCCGCAATTCTCCTGGATAAGGTCGGCGTCGGCGGAGAACGGGTGAAGATGTTTAACCTGTCCTCCGGTGAAGGGCCTTTGTTCGCCCAGTATGCAAGTGAGATGGTGGAAAAGGTAAAAGGGCTGGGACCCAGTCCCATACGGGAGAAGAAACAGAAAAAAACGAACGCAGCAGCGTAAATTTTAACAGCTGAATATGAGGTAAGCGTATGATAATAGCAGAGAAAAAACCCATTGAAGAGATCATTGAGGAAGTCAGGGATTTTGATCGTATCCTCGTCCTCGGGTGTAATGAATGCGTTACCGTGTGCGAGGCCGGCGGGAAAAAGGAAGTGGAAGTCCTGGCCTCGGCACTGCGGATGTATTTCATCACCCAGGGCAAGGAAAAGGTCATTTCCGAAAGAACACTTGAACGCCAGTGCGACCATGAATACCTGGAAGAGATCCGCAGCGACGTCGACGATTACGACGCCATCATCTCTCTGGCCTGCGGGGTCGGTGTTCAGTTCACCGCTGAAAAATACCTGACCACTCCGCTGCTGCCCGGCGTTAACACGGTCTGTCTCGGGGCCAATGAAGACAGGGGACTCTGGACTGAACGCTGTCAGGCCTGCGGTTCCTGTGTACTGGCAAGGACCGGCGGAATCTGTCCGGTTTCCAGATGCGCCAAACGGGTGCTCAACGGCCCCTGCGGCGGATCCACCAACGGCAAGTGCGAACTGGGTCCGGATACGGACTGTGCCTGGCAGCTCATCGTTGACCGGCTCAAAGCGCTGGATAAAATGGAAGATTATGAAAAAGTTGCCCCTGTCAAAGACTGGTCAACCGACAGAGCCGGCGGCCCCAGAACCGTAACCAGGGAGGATGTGAAGATATGAGCGAGGTAAAAACCGAAAGCAGGCTGGAAAAGGTGATGAGAGCAGGCCACCTGGGTGTCACTTCCGAGTGCGGTCCCCCAAGGGGAAGTGATCCTGCCGAGGTCCGTGAAAAAGGACGGCTGATTAAAGATCACGTGGATGCGGTAAATGTAACGGACAACCAGACCGCCATGACCCGTATGTCCTCCCTTGCCGCCTGTGTCCATCTTAAACTGGAAGGCATTGAGCCCGTACTCCAGATGGTAACCCGTGACAGGAACCGGGTGGCCCTCCAGAGTGATATCTTAGGGGCAGCCTCCTTTGATATCAACAACATGCTCTGCCTCTCAGGCGACCATCAGAGTTTCGGTGACTGCGCCCAGGGCCAGAATGTCCATGACCTGGACTCCATGCAGCTGGTCCAGACCGCCAGGCATATGAGAGACGAGGGTAAATTTCTCGGCGGCGATGACATCAAGCGTCCCCCCAAAATGTTTGTGGGCGCGGCAGCCAACCCCTTTGCCGACCCGTTTGAAATCCGGGTGCCCAGGCTTGCAAAAAAGATTGCCTGCGGTGCGGAATTCATCCAAACCCAGTGTATCTACAACCTGGACAAGTTTAAAGAGTGGATCCGCAGGGCTGAAGACAAGGGCCTGACCGAAAAAGCCTTTATCATGGCCGGCATGACCCCCATGAAATCCGTGGGTATGGCCAAATACATGAAAAACAAGGTGCCCGGAATGGACGTGCCCGATGAGATCATCAAACGCCTGGCCGGTGTTGAAAAGGGAAAACAGGCCCAGGAAGGCATAGACATCTGCGTCGAGCATATCCAGGAACTTAAAGAGGTCTCCGGTGTGGCAGGTTTCCATGTCATGGCCATCGAGTGGGAGGAAAAGGTACCTGAGATCGTCGAAAGAAGCGGTCTCTATCCCAGGCCGGAAGTGTAAGCGCCTGAACCCTATTCTTAAATAATTGAAAAAACCGGGGTCCTGGAAGGGGAATAATCCTTTACCAGGACCCTTTTTTTTATTATGAAATACCTGATTATAACAAATAACAAAAATATGTTCCGGAAAAGGGCGCAGTAAGAAGACCTCTTTGGTTACAAAGTGTTGAAGAATCGCGCGTTACTTGCTGGGCGGCCTTTGAGATAAAATTTGAATGGGAACGGGATTTTTGAGAACGGCTATACCCGTAGCGATAGATATAAAGGTACTTCTAATAGTTAAGGATTTTGATGCAACCCGGGAATCGGATCAGAATACAACTATCAGAAATGGCCGTAAGACCAATGACGACCAATAGACTGCCCTGAAAGGATAGTCAGACTGCAAGGAGAAGATATGGCTGTAATCGTCAAATATATTGTTGTCAGGAATGGAGAGGAAAAAATGACATTTGCGACAAAAAAAGAAGCAGACGCCTATGATAAGATGCTTGATATTGCCGACAGATTGTTTGATTTCCTTGATAGTGCCGACGTGAACCTTGATGAGGACCAGCAGGACGCCATCTCCCTGCTCATGGCGGAAAAAAGGGATGAGCTCATGCCTATTTTACGGGGTATTAAGCCAAAGAAAAAGCCCGCCCCTGAAAAAGCCGGATCTGCCAAGCCCGCCGCTCCTGCCAAAAAAGCAGCAGCCAGAAAGCCTGTAAAGGCCCCTGCAAAAAATCCGGCCAAAGCCGTCAAACCCAAGGTCGCTGCAAAAAAGAAGTAAGATAACAGGCCACAGCCTGACCCTGGTGTCTCCCAGTGAGGAACCGCGCCCGCCGGCCTCCGGGTTGATATCCTTAAAATGGTTTTACGCTGTAATTGATTTGCCAGCACCGGGGTCACTGACGTGCCTGCCTGTGCCTGCCCGCTGTGACAGCCTGTGTTGACCGGTAGGGGTTGATGTCTATCCCTCCCCTGCGGGTAAAACGGGCATACACGGTAAGGAATTCAGGGGTGCACCGGGCCATGAGATCCATGAATATTTTTTCCACACAGTTTTCATGGAACCCTGTGTGTTCCCTGAATGAGACAAGATAGGCAAGCAGGGCTTCCCTGTTTATGGGGCGTCCCAGATACTCAATGACCACGGTTGCCCAGTCCGGCTGTTCCGTTACGGGGCAATTGGTCCTGAGAAGATTTGAGTACAGGGTTTCATTCACCTGCCCTTTCCCGGCTGTGAGAAGTGACGGGTTCACCTCGTAATCGGTAATTTCAATATCCAGATCATCTATGCACAGGCCTTTGGGAGCTGTAACATCCAGAGCATCAAACCTCTGGGGCAGGTAAATCTCCACTGATACACCGGCACCTGCAGCATGGGACAGGTCCTTTTCCATGATCTCCTTAACCTTTCCTGCAGATTCAAACCTGGACTGGTTAAAGGAGTTTAAATATAATTTTAAGGATTTGGATTCCACAAGAAAAGGAGCGGTGCAGGGAAAAGTGATCTCCCCCATTGCCACAACGGGTTTTCCCTTCCGGTTAAGCCACGACAATTCATAAGCGGTCCACAGATCTTCCCCGTGAAAGGGGAGGGGGGCTTTTATGTTGATGGAATCTCGGCCCTGGGCCCTTTTCACGGGAAAGAGCTGTGCCGGATCATAGTACCTGCTGTGCGTTATCCGGTTGCCAAGGGGGAGGGCGTTTACGGAGCGGGTTTTGTCCATGGGAATCACACCTCGTAAACAGTGGGATCAAGTCCCTGGTCATGGCGGAGGGCATATTTGCGTTCATCACAGGCGCCGCAGATACCGCAGTGGTGTTCTCCGCCCTTATAGCAGGTCCAGGTCTTTGTGTAATCCACGCCGACCTTTCGTCCCAGATCCCCTATGTCCCGCTTATCCATATCAGCATAGGGAAAAAGAATCCTGATCTTGCCGCCGGTTCCCAAAGCCACTGCATCGGAAAAGCTGCGGTTGAATTCAGGCCGGCAGTCAGGATAAATAAAATGGTCTCCGGCATGGGATGCCAGGCATACCCCTCCGGCATTGACTGATTCGGCAAAGCCGGCCGCAATGGAGAGCATGATACCGTTCCTGAAGGGAACCACGGTGCTTTTCATATTCTCTTCCTTATAAGATCCGTCAGGCACATCCCCGCCCGATTTAAGCAGGCTTGAAGAGAACAGCTCATTGATAAAGGGGAGTTGTACGATCTTGTGTATCACCCCTTTTTCCCGGCACACGGCAGCTGCCATGGACAGTTCCCGGTCATTGTGTTTTGATCCGTAATCAAAGCTGATGGCCCTGACCCTCTTTCCGCGTTGCACCAGATCTGAAAGAAGTACACAGGAGTCCATCCCCCCGGAAAGTACGACAACATAGTCAATCATTTAACACCTCGTCTATTGTAAAATGCCGGGATATGAAGCCTGGAGAAAAACCTTACGCATCATCACCCTCCCGGGTCATGGTGGCCCATGATGTCGGCGTTTCATAGAGCACAACTGACTGCAGAATGACCCCATGGGACATCATTTCCCTGTCAAGCACTTTAAATATGTATCCCGCCATATTTTCCGCCGTCACCGGCAGGTCTCTGTATTCTTCCATGTCGTTTAAAAACGAGTGGTCATACCGGGAGATAACCTTCCCCGTGACAATGGCTTTGAGTTCCGTAAAATTCAGAATCATTCCATCCTCTTTAACAGGGCCTTTTATCGTGATCTGAAGGCGATAGGTATGGCCGTGGAGTTTTGCGCAATTACCGTAGGTTTTAAGATTTTCTTCCGGGGAGACATCATGGCGCCACAGTTTATGGGCCGCATCAAAGAGAAATTCTTTTGTGATTGTAAGCATCTGCCACCTTTACTCATAGTGAGGGAGAATTTAATATAGCGGGATGCCACTCGTCCGCTTTCCGTTTCCAAAGCAAAGGTTTATACACCCTCATCAGAAACGGGTCAAGAAAAATGTCGACTCTTTCATATACAATTTTATCAATCTATTATACAGTTAGAAAATGATTTATTATCGATAGGATCAGTCAGGATATCTCATGATTCGAAGGGCAAAAAATACTGAAAACAAGTTTCTTACGAGTTTATCTTTTGATTCAAAGCGGTATTGGAACTATCCTGAGGCATATTTCAAAATCTGGAAAACTGAACTGACAATCACCCAGGATTATATTTGGGAAAACGACGTTTTTGTCTATGAGAAAAATCAGCGTATCCTTGGATACTATTCAGTGGTTGACCTTAAAAGCGATTTGACGGTTTCAGATATTCTTATTGAAGCGGGAACATGGTTGGAGCACATCTTTATTTCCCCGGAATCCATCCAAAAAGGAATCGGGACAAAATTATTCCTGGATTGTGTGAAACTGTGTCAGTCAAAAGAGGTTGATACGCTTAAAATCCTTGCCGACCCAAATTCCAGCGGTTTCTACGAGAAGATGAGGTGTCAGTTCATCAAAGACTATCCATCCACTATTGAAGGCAGAACAACGCCGTATTTTGAATATTATCTGAACTAATATCCACAGTTTTGTTGTCCCAAGTGTCCGTCCGTCAAAAGAACGTTCGAATAATTACCGGCTGCCTGTGCAATACGGTCCCCGGCCGCCGCTCCGTTTAACACATTCATCCATAAGGAGGCTGCAATGGCATTACCGTTTTTTATCAGTCTGAGTGATCTTCACTTTAACCCCTGTTATGATCCCGCAATCACGCCGAGACTGGCAGAGGCGCCGGATGAAGAGTGGACATCCGTTTTTAAGTCTTCAGCGCTTACATCGCTTTCAGCCTACGGCAAGGATACCAACTATCCCCTGCTGGCATCCCTGTTTGAGGCGTTGAAAGCTCACAGCGATGCCGGGTTTGTTCTTTTTTCCGGTGATTTCCTGGGCCACCGGCTCCGGGAGCAGTTTGAAGAGCAGACCGGAAATAAAGATGAGGCTGCCTTTCAGGAGTTTATCGGCAAAACCGTATCCTATTTATACCGTCAGTTTGAGGCGGTTTTCCCCAGTCAGGTGGTCTTTCCCTGCATGGGCAATGACGACAGCATCTGCGGGGACTACCGTATCTCTCCCATGGGTGACTTTTTAGGGCTGTTTACAAAGACCTGGCAGCCGGTAATGGATCGCCTGCCCGGAACGGACGGGGCTGCATTTTCCCGGACCTTTCCCCTGGGCGGTTACTACAGCGCCCGGGTCCCGGGATTGTCCGGCTTCAGGATCATCACCCTCAACAATATCTTCATGTCCCAAAACTACCTCAATGCCTGCCACAAGGTGCCCGGTGATACGGTACAGGCGGAGCTGGACTGGCTGGCCTGGGAGTTATACAACTGCAGGGCAGGAAAACAGAAGGCCTGGATCGTCTGCCATGAACCCTTAGGGGTGGATATGTACGGGGTGCTCCACGGCAAGGCCGCGGAATGCGCCCAAAATGTGAAAGACTTTGTAAAAACCGAATATGCCCGTGCCCTTCAAAAGATCTATCTCCAGTGGCAGGATACAATAGCGGCTGTATTCTGCGGCCACACCCATATGGATGAGTTCAGGCTGGTAATGAACCCGGACGGAACGCCTGCCGTACCGCTCCATGTCACCCCGTCGGTCAGCCCTGTGTTCGGGAACAATCCGGCCTTCCAGGTATTTACCCTGGACCCGGATGACGGCCTGAAAGACTATACCACCCGGTTTTACAACCTGGACGCCAAAGGGGCAACAACATGGCAAAAGACCTATACATTCTCCGAAACCTATGACCAGAACCGTGTGGATGCCGCTGCCATGTTCGCCGTCCGGAACGGCATCAAAGACAACCCGGTAATACGGGAGGCGTATATCCGCCACTATGATGTGGAAAACCTGAAAAACTCCCAGCTCACCTCCGGGGACTGGCCCGCCTTTTACCATGCCGTCACCGACCTGACCCCGGCA
>JAKSAX010000233.1 GCA_022361395.1 Desulfobacterales bacterium
ACCAGGTGGACCCGTTCCTGCTGATCCGGTGTGGCTTTTGTGTATGCATCCAGAGAGAAGGCGCTTTTGAACGGCACTTTTTCTTTTCCCGTATCCACCTGGGAAAATCCGTAGATTTCATCGGAAATGATGTGCATGTCAGTGCAGTTGAGGACCCAGTGGAAGATTTCGTCCAGCAGCTTTTCCGGGTAATTGGTTACAAGGGGGTTCCCCGGATTGGTGAGGATGAGAACCCTGGGACTGGGCGTTGTATCGTTGTATGCCCGCCGGATATCTTCCAGGGTCAGTTCAAAGGCTGTTTCAGCCCCTTGCTTTTCAATACTGAAAGGATAGAAATTCATCTCCGGCCTGTCCACCAGGCTCCAGGGGAATCCGTACCAGAGAGGGGCAGGCAGGATGGCCCCGTCTCCTTTCCGGAACAGGGCGAAGGCCAGGCATTCCAGGGCGGCCGAGACCCCGGAAACCGTGAACACATCATCCTTGTCCAGGTTGTTTATTCCCCAGGATTCCCCCAGGAGCAGGGCGATACTCTCCCGGAATGCGTCGCTGCCGTAGATTTCGCCGGGATACCGGATGACGCTTTCATCCACCGGGCCCCTGACATCGGGGTTGAACAGGGTTTCTTTGTAAAAGTCGAACAGCAGCACATTTTCCGCCGTGGACAGGTCAATGGCGTCTGTGTCGATGTACTGGCAATAGTATGCGGCCCGGTGTTCAGGGCTTGCAATGGTGTAGAGTTGTTTGAGGTGAAATTCCAAATCCATGTGATATTCCCCTTCCCGGGAGTTCCCGGTTTTTCGGTTGCTGGATAAAGTTCGTGCGGATCCAGTTTTATAGCGGTTCTTAAAATGTTGTTCAGATTCGATTTTTTAACTGCAGTGACTGCAAAGCAAACGCTGCTTTGTTCATTAACATTTTGTGATTAAGACGGTGAGCTAAGGGATTGCGCAAAAATTAATTCACGTTCTATGTGAAGTTATTTTTGCGCAATCCCTAACTGCGTTTCGTTTTGACATTTTCCAAAGAGTGATGATGAAATAATCTGAAAATGATATTCCCTAATTGGGTATCATGGGAATATGGTTTTTGCAATGATTTTAATGTTCGGATACCAAAAGAGCGGGGTGATTATTCTTATAATTTCAGGGGGGTGAATCAGCACTGAACAGGCCTCTGCCCCTGACATCCTTAAAGAAAATAGAGGGAACCCGGGCAATCCGAAGCGGCTTTCCCGGGCATAGACCTAAGCTTCGGAAAGCGGGCGAAGGAAAATTGCCTCACGAATTACCTGCCAACGCTCATCTTCAAAGCAAAGCTCAATATTACATAGAAGTTTCATCTCCTCACCGTTCATTCCGCTATGCTTTCGAGTCAGGACACAAACCGCACTGTCCCCCAGAACATGGAAATCATGCCAGTCTGCCCAGGTATTCAGTTGGGTTTTGCCCTCATTTGCCTGTTTAGCGAAATGGGTTTTAAACTCTTCTTTATTATAGGTGATTACAGTGTTGTCCGGCATGACCAGCGTTGTATGAAAATCCTTATGGTAGATCGTTTCCAATGCTTCAATGTCAAAGTTGGTTGCACGGTCGATAAGGTGATCCATTGCTGAACGGATGGCCGCTTTGGTGTGGGTTGGTTTTGTCATGGTATTAACTCCTGTTTGTTCATAACATCTGCATAAAAGATCTTCAGGGCAACCGGGACTACCCGGCTCTTTTCTTAAATTGACGGTTTTGGCAGGCAAAGTAAAACGATTATTCTCAAATAATTCGTAAAAAAAGCCCGCTTGGTGATATTCAAACGGGCATGGCTTTTTAGTCTTTTACAGCGCTGAGGGCGGTTTCCACGCTTTCAGCCAATGCTGTTTTTTCCGGTTCGGTCTTGCACATGACCATCATACCGGCTGAAAAGGTCATCAGGAATCCTGCCAGAACCCTGCAGTCCTTATCTTCGGGAATCTCCCCGCTGCTGCGCGCGGCCGCAAGGCAGGCAAAAAATGCATCTTCATGACCGGACAGGGCTTTTTGGACCATATCAAATGCACCGGGGTCGATGAGTTCCTTTTCAATGGCTGCGTTAATAACCATACATCCGTTGCAGCCGCAGGAGGATGCATAGTCAATACGGTTTGCAAAAAAGTCCTCAATATTTGACAGGCCCTGGGGATGGCGGTTCAAAATCGTATTGGCCTCCCGGTTCAGGTTGACAATATAATTCCGGAGGCATTCCCGAAACAGGTTCTGTTTACTGCCGAACTCCTGGTACATGCTCCGTTTGCCAAGCCCGGTGGCCTTGACCAGGGCATTGACCGAGGTGCCGGTATAGCCCTTTTCCCAAAATATCCGGGTGGCGGCATCAAGTACATTGCTTTTGTCATATTCCTTGTTTCTGGCCATTGATATTCCTTTTGGTTCAACTTGTCTTAAATAAACCGATTGTTCTCAAAAGTCAATCCCTCCCGTCAAAAAATATATGGAACTGCCTATAAAGGAAGCTTTCCGGTTCTCCCTCCAGCCTCTGCCTCCCTGCGAAGTCCTGGGGCCGGCATTATCAATTGAAGGGGGTTATGTCTTTGGTGTCTTGTTCTTTTTTCTCATCAAGCGGGATATTTTTAATGCCTTTTATTGTAAAATTGATTTTATTTAAATCGACCATACGGACCCGGCGGTTATGCTGTGTATGAAAGTATAGTTTTTTTTCTGTGAGATCCCAGGCCGTTGTCCAGAGTGTGGCACTCCTCATACCATCAATATTGGTTCCGACATGGTCAGATCCCTCAGCAGCACCAAGGGGGACATTGAAATTATCGAGAATCCTGAACAGCTCATAGACAGCTTCCCTGGATTTTTCCAGTGGCCGTGCGGTCTGTGACCAGGCAACGGCTCTTATAAAGCGGGAGGGCGGTGTGAAGTCTCCGGGCAGACCGATCATTCCGCTTCCGCCGCCAAGAGGCGAAAAATTCATATCTTCAATCTTTTTTGATGGAATTGCCACGGCAGAAAGATTTACATAGTTACGGAGGTTTGTCATATGCCAGTCAAAGGAGGGGGAATTTGTTATAACCCCCAGAGGATTGTCAAATATGTGCAGTTCGTTGTCCAGATACTCGATGACTATGGATTTTCCCGAAGGCTCCGTTACCATCCAATGTGCCTGGACCGGAATTCCGATGGCCTTTTCCACAACCGGAACAACAATTACGCTTTCCATCCCCTTCTTAACTTCATCTATGGTTGCAAATTGCGAGAGAATATATGAGACAAGATCGACTGCTGTGATTGTATTGCTTGCCTCTGTTTTGTCATAATCCATGTACTCTGCGAATCCGGGATGGTAAAAGAGGCCAATGGATAACCCCTTTTCGTTCTGTGCATCTGCAAACAGATCTTTTCCCAGCATGTCAAGACCGACAAACCCGTATTTTGCCTGCCACTTCTTACCATTGTGACCATCAGGGGTCAGGCCTGTAAAATTGTACCCGCGGGGGACAACCGCGACCCTGGTATTCAGATCAAAGGTTCCCCATTCCATAGTACGGCCATAAACACTGGAACCATCTTTTGCAATAAGCCTGACACCGGTACATGCATCCGCCATTGAAAATTGGGAACCGGCTATCAGAATACTATAAACCAATGCACACAATAGATTACAGAATTTCATCAGCATTACTCCTTATGATTTGTCTGAACAGCTAAAAGCGTCAATAGATGACGATATTACCATGATATTAATACGGGTCCTACCGGTCCGGCGTTAACCTATGCATGATCGGGAAAGTCTATCCCATGTGGGATGGGATTGCAAATACCATGTGGTGTCTGTGCACCCCTTACTTGTCTTTCAGTTTATTAAACCAGGGCTGGTTCCCGTAGAGGTCTTTGGAGCAGGCCGGGCAGATGCTGTGGCTGAACAGGGCGCCGGAGTGTTGTTCGATATAGGTTTCAAGCCGGTTCCAATATCCCTTGTCATCGCGGATTTTTTTGCATGAGGAGCAGATGGGAAGCATGCCGCTGAGGGTTTTTATTTCGGCCAGGGCGGTTTCAAGCTCATGGATCAGTTTTGTTTTTTCTGCCTCGGTATTGCGAAGTTCGGTGATGTCGGAAATTGCTCCGATGAGTCCCCGGACCTTCCCGGTTTCGTCTGTGTACGTGGACTTATGGCAGATCACATGCTGCCTTTTTCCGCCGGGCGGCTGAACGTCGCTTTCATAGATCTGTCTGCCCGGAGAATCAAAGAGTTCCTTGTCTTTTTGATAATATACATCGGCAAGCTCTTTGGGTGAGATACCATAGACGGTCTTGCCAATGATCTGGTCCCGGGGCATATTCATCATCTCTTCAAAGGCCTGGTTGCAACCCAGGTATATGCCCCTGACATCCTTGAAGAAAATCGGATTGGGCAGGGTTTCCAGCAGGGTGGTCATTAGTTCCTTTTGCTTTTTGAGTTCGTCAGTCTGGCGGGCCAGCTCTGCTTCATACTCTTTCCGGGTGGTTTCATAGGTCCAGGCCATGAGTGAGACCAGGGCATAGGAGATTAAAAACCTGAGAACCAGGTGGATATCGTAGACATGGGTATTGAGAAAACCCGGCCGGAGCAGCAGGATGATGAGGACGATTGTGTTGAGCGCAAGCAGGCGTGAGGCCGGTTTCAGGTCCAGGAAAATATAATACAGCAAGGGCAGTATGAATATCCAGAACAGGTTGTAGGGTGCGCCCGTGCCTGTGGCAATGATCAGCCAGAATGCAATGCTCAGCACCCCTGTTCCGGACATATAGGTCCTGCTGTGCCCGATTCTGCTCATACCCAGCCGGGCTGCTGTCAGGATGATCAGGATCGTCAGCCCGAAGAAGACCCCTCTCCATTGCCCGAGCATGGCATACAGGGCGCAGAACATCAGGGCAATGGGAATCCCTATGGCGGTGATTACCCTGAGAAAACGTGCTTTGCGGCGGTCATTGGGAGACATGGTTCTCATTTCTTTGTCCAATTGCGGGTACCGGGCAGGTGTGGCTGGCTGGGTTCATAATACCAGATAATTGACAGGAAAAAAACAGGCCGTCCGGAAGATGGAAAGAGCAGGGCAGGAATGATTCTGCCCCGTGATAAAGATCATATCTGCCGTTTTTTCATCAGGCAATGCCAGCTTCGGGCCGGGGTTTCCCGGACAGAATCAAAAAAGGCGGTTGTAAGGGAGAGTATTTCAAACCAGGGTTCAACTGCCCTGGCAATATCCGTGGCCGACCGCACGGGCGGGCCTTCGTCCCTTGGCGGGGCATCGGCATTGCCCAGGAAGCTGAGCCAGAGTCCGTTTTCTGCCATGTGGCCATGGGCGTTTTCTGCAAAGGCAGCCCGCTGTTTGGGATCATCAAAGGAGTGAAAGCATCCCCTGTCAAAAAGAAACATGAAATCTGCCTCTCCCGCGGTCTGGGTCAAAAAGTCCAGTACCATAAACCGGATGTCTGCATTGGCGGAGCGGGCATTCCCATTGGCCGCATCTATGGCCGGAGGGGAGAAATCCACCCCTGTCACCTCAAATCCCTGCTCTGCCAGCCATATGGCATTGAAACCCGTGCCGCAGCCAAGGTCCAGTGCCTTGCAGGGGGATATGGGATGGTCACGGACCCATTTTATTAAATATTTATCCGGCCGGCCCAACTCCCACGGGGCCTCGCCGGTTTCATACAAATGGCTGAAACGGTCTGATCTGGATCCTGCTCCGGTGTCTGACATGAGTCTCTCCTTGGGTTAAGTGAATCAATTCCTGCTGGAGGAGGCTGCGGGCTGAAATGGTGAAAAACCGGATATTGAAAAAAACAGGGGAGGGCTGTTACTACTGAACCCCCTCCTGTTTTTTGCTCCGGGTTATTCTTTTTTCTTGTCCGGGAACAATCCCATGACAGCGTCCTCAGATGCCTCACAGATACCCCGTTCCGTGATAAAGCCTGTGACCAGGCGGGAGGGGGTGACGTCAAAGGCGTGGTTGGCGGCCGGGCTGGTCTCCGGCGGAACAAGGACGCTCCGGATCTTTCCGTCGCAAAGTCCCTGGACATAGCGGATCTCATCCGGGTCCCGCTCTTCAATGGGGATGTCCTTTACCCCGTCCGTGATATCCCAGTCAAAGGTGGAGGAGGGCAGGGCCACGTAAAAGGGGATGTTATTGTCCTTTGCTGCCAGGGCTTTGAGATAGGTTCCGATCTTATTGGCCACATCGCCGGCCCGGGTGGTCCGGTCCGTTCCCACGATGACCAGGTCCACCATGCCGTGCTGCATGAGGTGGCCGCCGGCATTGTCCGTGATGACGGTATGGCTGATCCCGTGCTTGCCAAGTTCCCAGGCCGTAAGCCTTGATCCCTGGTTCAGGGGCCGGGTTTCATCCACCCATACGTGGATGTTGATTCCGGCATCAAAGGCCGTGTACATGGGTGCGGTGGCAGTGCCGTACTCAATACAGGCCAGCCAGCCGGCATTGCAGTGAGTGAGGATGTTTACGGGTTCCCCGTTTTTCTTTTCTGCGATCTCCCTGATGACGGAAAGGCCGTACTCCCCGATTTTCCGGCAGTTGACCGCCTCCTCTTCCACCACTTCCAGAGCCTCTGCCAGAGCGGCCTTTACCCTGGTATCATAATCTGTCTCCTTAATGGCAACATCCATGACGCGGTCAACCCCCCAGAAGAGGTTCATGGCCGTGGGCCTGGCTGCCTTGAGACGCTCGCATTCCGCTTTAAAGTAGTCATCATCTGCGCCCCTGTTGTTATCCTGGACCAGGCTGACATAGACTCCCAGGGCACCTGTGGCGCCGATCAGAGGGGCGCCCCTGACGTACATCTCTTTAATGGCATGGATAACCGCATCCACTGTGGTGAGGTCTTCAATGATCAGTTCATGGGGAAGAAACCGCTGGTCAATGACCTGGACGGTCCGGGTCTCCGTATTAAACCAGATGGGTCTCATCTCTTTTCCATCCACGTTCATAAGTTAAGTCTCCGTTTGGGTTAAAGGATCGCGCCGGAATTAGTTCACATTCTATATGAAATTATTTTTGCGCGATCCCTAAGTTGGTTAAAAAGTCTTTATGAAATTATCAGCCTCTTTAATGGACCGGTTCATGTCTGCAATCAGGTCTGTGACCTCTTTTTCAATGGATACCACCTCGCTGCCCAGGGCGCCGACTGCCCTGGCATTAAGGTTGTGCTTGAGATAAAGCACGTAGTCGTTGAGTTTGCCAAGCACGGGGTACATGCCCCTGGTGGACTGGTTCATGGCGGCAGACAGCTTCCGGTATTTGGCCCTGGCTTCGGCCAGGGAGGATTTGCTGGAGGTCTGCAGCCGTTTATCGTTTATCTGTTTGATCTCCGTTTCCCACTCCGTGAAAAGATCCGAGGCCACGGTTTCCACACCGGCAATCCGTTTTTCAATCTGGGCAGCCCTGGCATCGCAATCCTCATAACTGGATTTCAGCTTTTTGTACACCGCTTCCAGGTCCCCGCCGTCAAAGCCGGTGATCTCCTTGATACGGGTCAGGGCATCCTTGAACTCTTCCTGGGCTTTGGTCTGGCTGTCCCGGACATCTTCCACATTGTCCTTGAGCAGGTGGCGTTTTTCCTTGCCCAGCTTTTCCATGGCAGAATAATAGGCTGTTGAACAGCCGCCGGCAATCATTATCAGGCTCAGGCCAAGGAGCAAATAGGGTATGGTCAGGCGTCCGGATCTCATGGGGTGTTGTCTCCTAATCTCTCAGGTTAACAGGAAAATAGTTATGATCTTTATACCAGATCGTTTGGATTAAATTAATTCTTTTCTTTGAACAGGGGCCAATCCGCCCAAGGGCGCGGGTCATGGAAGAATCTACGGGGCGGCCTGGTTTCTCCCCGGGCAAAAAGGTTGACATTCGGCTGAAAATCCATTTACCTGGACTTTATCGTTCGACTTTTTCCCATCCGGAATCTTGGCGTATGTTATGAGATCTGAACATTCGGCAGCACTGCCCGGTTTCCCGGAGCGCCTGGGGGCCGGATGAAACACACATGGGGAAACCCCTGATCCTTATATGTTTTTAACGGCAAAGACCCGGGAGGATGTTCAAGAAAAGATCAATAAAAGCAAGAAATAAGTTAATGCCAGCCAACAAGGAGAAAATTATGAGATCCTGTTTACGATTGGTTATCCTGAGTATGATGATGGTATGCCTGACAACTGCCGGAGCCGCTGCCTTTGAGATCATTACCAAAAAGGATATTATCCAGGGGGTTGTGGTCAGGGAGGATTTAATCAAAACCGCGGATAACGCCATTATCCTGTTTGACTCCTCCTCTTCCATGGATAAACCCTATAAGGGCACCGGCATGACCCGGTACGAGGTTGCCAAAAATATTCTGGAAGACAGAAACGGGTATATCCCGGATCTGGGATATAACTTCGGCCTTTATCTGTATACCCCGTGGAAAGAGGTTTATCCGCTCCAGCCCTATGACCGGGAAAAGTTTGCAGCCTCGCTGGAAACCCTTCCCGAAAAAGCCAGGACAGGTACTTTTCTCACCGACGGGCTCAGGCGCCTGGATAAGATTCTTGCCTCCCTTGAAGGGCGGACCGCTGTTTTTCTTTTTACAGACGGCAGCTACAGGACCAAAGGCGCCGGCATGAAATCCCCTGCAGCCATTGCCGAATCCCTGTCCAAGAAGTACAACGTCTGCTTCTATATTGTCAGTACGGCAGATGACAGCGACAGTGTGGCCCTTTTTTCCAGGATCCGGGAGTTTAACTTCTGCTCAAGGATTATTGCATTTGAGGACTTTATCAACCATCCCCAGTTTAACTCCGAAGCCCTGTTCACGGTAAAGGCCACAAAAAACCTTGTTACCCTGACCGACAGGCGCGTGGTGGGTATCAGGACCCGGAGCTTTCTGTTTGACTTTGATATGAGCGA
>JAKSAX010000435.1 GCA_022361395.1 Desulfobacterales bacterium
AAATCCGTCATTGCCGAACAGCGTATTTCCGCACCCGAAAACTAAATACTGCTTGTCATATACTTGTGTGGTCACAGATCTTATTCAATTCAGATTTATTTTATAATTTAAAATTAATAAGTGAATATTACCAATCAATTTGTCTGGTTTTCCCTTTGGAAAAAAGCCTTAGCGTTAGCAGGCGCTTTTCCGTTTGTCAATAGCTAAAACTGGATGAATCTTGTTTTTTTTGATTCCCATCATTTTAGTGGGAATTGTAATAAATAGTTGTTATTATATTGAAAACCTGCCGACTGAATCGGATTCATTTATTGCTTAAAAAAACTTTCGACTTTTTATTGTTTTGTTCAATTTAATTTAACAATGATATAAATTTAATTTTTTTGGGCGCGAAAAGGCGACGTTTTCCCGGTTTTTTCAGATGGAATCTGCTGTTATTCATTTTTTGAACACAGGAGGGCGCAGATATCGGCGGCTGCCTTTTTTATTCAATGTTCCCGGAACCTGTTTTTTACAATTGCCGCCCCCCTTTCCAAAATCTCATACCTGGTATATAAGAAACGGAAAATAATAGGTGAGGCTGTCACCAGGGCCAGGTACGTCAACCATTTTCATTCTATAGGGGAACAATCGCCATGGCATCTTTTCTGTTCAGACTGTTACGGGTTTTAATTGTACTGGGTATTGCTGCAGGAGTGGCATTCTGGCTTTACTCGTCCCGGGAAAAACCGGAGAAAAAAGAGCTGGTCCGCAATCCCCCGAAAGTAAGAGTGGTCAAGGCGCAGTCAAAAAATGAATCCATGACTGTTGAGGCCTTTGGCACGGTGTCCCCGAGAAAAGAGGTGAATGTGGCAGCTGAGGTGGCCGGGCGGATTGATTATATCCACCCGTCATTCAGGGAGGGGGGCCTTATCCGCCCGGACGACCTGCTCATCCGCATTGATCAGCGCACCTTCCGCCTGGACCGGGATGCTGCCCGGGACCAGGTGGCCCAGGCTGTGGCCGATCTTAGGTACCTTACCCAGGAAATAGAGAACCTCAAGGCAGATGAGGCCCTCGCACGGATGAATATGGAACTGAGCCGTAAGGAGCTGAACCGGCTCAAGGCCCTGAGTAAAAACCAATTTGCCTCAAAAACAAGCCTTGATAAGGCGGAACAGCAATACCTGGCCGCTAAAATCCAGCTTAGGTCCACAGAAAACCGCCTGGCACTGACCCCGTCCACTATGGCACAGAAAAAGGCAGCCCTGGCCATGGCAAAAACAGACCTGGGAAAGGCGGAACTGGTCCTGGAGAAATCAGAGATCCGGTCCGGGTTTGAGGGCTTTGTCCTGGAAAAACAGGCGGAAATGGGGGAATATGTAAATCCCGGCCAGGTCCTGGGTACGATTTACGAACAGGACGCCCTGGATGTGGATGTCCGTATCCCTCTGGAGCAGCTTAAATGGATCCGTCCCCTTTTTGATGACGGAAAGCTGCCGGAGGCAATGGTGACAATTGCCAATTTTGAAAGTGATGATGCGCCATCCTGGAAGGCCAGGGTGGCCCGCGTCAAGGCCAGGATCGATGAAAAAACCCGGACCCTTCCGATTACCCTTGAAATCGTGCCGTCTGATCCCGGCAATACAAATTCCGGCAACCCCCTGGTCAGCCTCAGGCCGGGGACCTTTGTCAAATGCCGGATTACCGGGGACACCCGTGAAAATATCTTTAGGATTCAACGGTATCTTCTCCGTTCGGCCGATACCCTCTTTGTGGTAACAGAGGGAAAGCTGGAGATTCGCAAAATTTCTGTGCTGCGTAAGTTTGAAGATGAGGTGTTTATCAACGGCGGCCTGGATGAAGGGGAACTGATCATCTCCTCGCCGCTGCCCGGTGCTGCGGCCGGTATGCCTGTAACCGTTAAACCAGGGGCAGGGGACATCAAATGAAGGGCCTGGGAAAGTGGTCTGTCGAACACCGGGTAACGGTGAACCTGGTTATGGTCTTTCTGATCGTGGCCGGATTTTTTACGGCTGTGAACATGAAACGGGAGATGTTTCCCCAGTTCTCCCTGGATATGATCGATATTTCCGTTACCTATCCAGGGGCCTCACCCGAAGAGGTTGAGGAGGGGATCTGCATCAAGATCGAGGAGCAGCTCAAAAGCCTTGAAGATGTCAAGACAATGTACTCCACAGCCCTTGAAGGCCATGGATCCGTGACGCTGGAACTGAATGCCGGGACAGATATCAATGTAAAGCTGGACGAGGTCAGAACAGAGATCGATTTAATCGATTCATTTCCCGAAGAGGCGGAAGACCCAGTCATTGTAGAGATCAAAAATAATGAACCCGCAATCTATGTTGCCGTATACGGGGATGTGGGAGAGCGGGTTCTCCGGGATACCGCGGAAAAGATCCGGGACGACCTTGTGGAAACCGATGAGATTTCCCTGGCTTCCCTTGTGGGGGTCAGGGATTTTGAGATCAGCGTTGAGGTCTCGGAGCAGGATCTCAGGACCTATAACCTCTCCTTTGATGATGTGGTGGCTGCGGTTAAAACCGGCAGCCTTGAACTGCCTGGAGGTAAAATCAAAACCCCGGGTGGGGAATTCCTGGTCCGGGCAAAGGGAAAAAAATATACGGGTGAGGAGTTTGAGCAGATTCCCCTGGTCACCCGGGAGGACGGCACCGTGGTCAGGATGGGGGATGTGGCCCGGGTAGTGGACGGGTTTGAGGATACGGACAGAAAGCCGCGGTTTAACGGGCAGCCGGCTGCACTGGTGGTCATCAACCGGACCGATTCCCAGGATACCATAGCCATTTCCAGGACAGTGCTGGAATATCTGGAGGCGCACAGGGGTGAGATGCCGGAAGGGATAAAACTCGGCCACTGGTACAATATGGCGGATATGGTCCAGGAGCGTATTGACCTGCTGCTTAAAAACGGTATCCAGGGTATTCTCCTGGTTTTCGTGGTGCTGGCCCTGTTTCTGGACCTGGGACTGGCTTTCTGGGTGGCCTCGGGTATCCCCATTACCTTTATGGGAGCCTTCCTGGTTCTGGATTATATGGGCGCCTCAATCAATATGCTCTCCATGTTCGGGTTTATCATGACATTGGGGATACTGGTGGATGATGCCATTATCGTGGGGGAAAATGTCTACACCCATTATTCAATGGGAAAATCCCCGAAACAGGCGGTGATCGACTCCATGGAACAGATCGGGTGGCCGGTTGTCATGGCCGTGACCACCACCATTGTCGCCTTTACCCCGCTGATGCACATTGCCGGGATTATGGGCAAGTTCATCTCCATCATGCCCCAGGCCGTAATCTGTATTCTGGCCATATCCCTGGTGGAGGCCTTTTTTATACTGCCCGCCCACCTTGAGGGGACACTCACCCCGTCGGGCGCCAATAAATCCCGGGCCTACCGGCTCTTTTTTTTCTGGCTGGACTGGCTGAAGGCAGACATACTTATCCTTCACAGCCAGGTGCGCAACCGGGTTGAAATTGTCCAAAACTGGGTGATCCACAACATATACCTGCCTATCCTCGGTTATTGCGTCAAAAACAGGTACTTTACCCTGGCCGTGGGAACCGGATTTCTTATCGTAAGCATCGGACTGATCGTGGGGGGACACGTTCCCTTTACCTTTTTTCCGAAAAACGATTCCAACTGGCTGATTTCCGAAACCATCTATCCCCTGGGCACACCCTTTGCCACAACGGAGAAAACCATCAAACAGATTGAGGATGGTGCGTTTGAGCTGAACAACTATTTCCGGGACCGGGTTAAAAACGGGGAAGACCTTATTATCAATACGTTTTCCCTTGTGGGGGTCATTCCCCGGCGGGACTGGAAACCCGGGGTGTACGGCGGGCATTGCGGGGAGGCCTGGATTGAAATCCAGCCCGCCTCAATGCGGCCGGGTATATCCGCCCCCGAGGTCTCTGCCAAATGGCGGGAACTGACCGGTGATATCCTGGGAACCGAGCAGCTGACCTTTACGATCATCGGCGGCGGTCCCGGCGGCAACCCCATTGAAATACGCATGGTGGGAAGCGACCTGGGCGAACTGGAAAGGGCTGCCCAGGAGTTGAAAGATGAGATCTCCACCTATCCGGGTACCTTTGACATTACAGATGATTTCAGGCCCGGAAAAATGGAAAAACAGATCTACATACGCCCCGGGGCAGAGCCCCTTGGGGTAACCATGGCAGATATTGCCACCCAGATCCGCCAGGCCTATTACGGAGATGAAGTGCTTAAGGTTCAGCGGGGAAAGAACGATATCAAGGTGATGGTCCGGTACTCAAGCCGGGAGAGGGAGACCGAGGCCAGTATTGATGAACTGCGGATCCGGACCCGGGACAACAGGGAAATACCCCTGAACCAGGTGGCACGGATTGAGACGGGGCGCGGGTATTCCACCATCCAGCGGGTGGACCGACACCGGGTGATTACCGTGATATCGGATATTGATGAGGATGTGGCAAATGCCAGGAAAATCGTCGAGGATTTAAAGGCTGGGTTCCTTCCTGAGCTGGAAAGCCGTTTCCCCGGAATTTCATACGACCTGGAAGGCCAGGCCAAGCGGAGCAAAGAATCAATAGACAGCCTTATGAGAGGATTTGCCGTGGCAGCCATGATTATTTTCCTTCTTCTGGCCAGCCAGTTCCGGTCTTACATTCAGCCGGTGATCATCATGACCGCCATTCCCTTCGGGCTGATCGGGGCTATTACGGGGCATTTTATCATGGGGCTGGATATCACCATGATCTCCATTTTCGGTATTGTGGCCCTGTCCGGCATTGTGGTGAATGACTCCCTTATCCTCATTGACTTTATCAACGGAAGGGTACGGCAGGGGGAACGGGTGTTTGACGCGGTGATTGAGGCGGGAAAGAACCGGTTCAGACCGGTGCTTTTAACCTCTGTCACCACCGTGGCGGGGCTGGCGCCCCTGCTGACGGAGACCAGTTTTCAGGCCCAGTTCCTCATTCCCATGGCCGTGAGTATCAGCTTCGGCCTTGTGGCGGCCACGGCACTGACCCTTGTGTTTGTACCCGCCCTCTATATGGTGATCAAGGATGTGACCGGGATTTTTACAACACCGGCCGGGGGCTCCGGGCCTGTAACGGATACGGAACCCAGGGATAAAGGATGACAATGGATTCGATTATTGATAGTTAAGCCTGATGGAAAATATATTTACGGAACAATTCTGGACAGATACCTGGCAGGGGGATAAGGCAGGGGATACCTATGCCGTGCACAAGGGGTTTTCAACCCCTGAATACTGGGACAAGGCCTCGGCCACCTATAATACCAATAAAAAAGAGGTCAGGGACCGGCGGCTGGAAAAGGTCCTTGCCGTGCTGGAAGACAAGGGGCTGCTGTTTGACGGCATGCGTGTCCTGGATATCGGCTGCGGCACGGGTATGATGACCCTGGCCCTGGCAGGGCGCGGCGCCCGGGTGACTGCAGTTGATTTTTCAACGGGAATGCTGGACCGGCTGCGGGCGGATCTGCCTGAAACACTGGAAGACCGTATCACCCTGCTCAAGGAAGACTGGCACGGGGTGGATATCCGGGAAAGAGGCTGGGAAAAAGCCTTTGACCTGGTCCTTGCCTTTATGTCACCGGGTGTGGCCACACCGGAAGCCTTTGATAAGATGATCCGGTGCGCGGTAAAGGGGTGCGCCATCCGGGGATGGGCTGCCAGGCGCCAACATCCCATCCTCATGGATCTCTGGGAGAAAATCATGGACCGCCCCCTGGATGACAAGCCCCAAAGCATCCTGTACAAGATTAACCTGCTCTTTTCCAAGGGGCTGTTTCCCGATGTTCATTTTGATGTGGTGGAGTGGGACCAGACCATCAGCCTGGAAAAGGAGCTGGACAACCAGCTGGCCTTTTTTACCCGGGTCAGCAACCGGCCTGAGGCAGAGTTAAGACCCCTCATCCATACCTATCTGAAGGGACAGGCAAAAAACGGCCGGCTGAATAAAAAACAGAAAGGGTTGACGGCCACGGCTGCTTTCCTTGTGGATCCGCTGATTTAGATCCACCCTGATCTCAGGTTGCCTGCCTGGTCAGCAGCCCTGCCAGGCGCTTCATGACAGGATCTGTTTCCTCCGGCGGCACCACGGCATAATTCAGCCGGATAAAATTTTTATACTGTCCGGTGGGAGAGCAGATCTCACCCGGGGTAATGGCAATACCCGCGGATACGGCGTCATGATAGAGCCTGAGCCCGTCAATCTCCTCCGGAAGTTTTACCCAGGATAGAAATCCGCCGGCCGGGCTGCTGATTTTGGTCCCTTCCGGAAACCACCGGTTTACGGCGTTTATCAATGCCTGTTGCTTCTTTACGTATCCGGGGATGATCGATCTCAGGTGGCGGTCCAGCTTTCGGGTGGCCAGGAATCCGGCCAGGGCAAACTGGGGATGGCAGGGGCTGCAAAGGGTGGAGGTGAATTTCAGGGTTCTTGCTTTCCCGGCGTATTGTCCGGCAATGATCCATCCTATCCTGAGATCCGGGCTGAGCATCTTTGATATGGAGCCGCACAGGATCACCCGGTCCTCCCTGTCATAGGAGTGGAGTGTACGGGGACGGCTGCCGTTGAATCCGAGCCGGGCAAATACATCGTCCTCAATCAGGGGGATATCATGGGTTGAAATAAGATCCAGGATCTTTTTTTTCCGGGGTTCACTGCACAGATATCCCGAAGGGTTGCTGAAGGCAGGGGTCATGATCATCCCTTTTACGGGCCAGGTCTGCAGCATGGTTTCCAGCTGGTCCGTGTCCATGCCGCCGGCAGAGGAGACGGGTATTTCAAGGGCCTTGAGTTCCAGGCATTCAAGGGCCTGCAGTACCCCGTAATAACAGGGGGATTCCACCAGAATGATATCCCCGGGACCGGCAATGCACCGCAGGGCAATGGTCAGGGCCTCCTGGCAGCCTGCAGTGATGAGTATATCGTCCGGATCCACAGACCTTCCGGTGTCCAGCAGCCGCCGGGCCAGTTGGCGCCTTAGGGGGAGGTATCCCAGGGGGTCTTCTTCATAGTTGGGAATTTTAAGGGCGTGGCGCCTGTACTCCTGGTGCAGCTGGCGGACCCCCTGTCCGCTGACATCCGGGATGGCGCTGCCCATCTGTACAAGATCCCTGCGGGAGGCCGAGCGCATCACGGAAACCGCTGTTTCAAGCACGTTTACCTTCCCCGGAACCGGTGTGAATGAACCCGCCTTTGGCTGGGGCATGGCCCGGACGGCTTTAACGTAGTACCCGGATCTCCTTTTAGGAAGGATAAGGTCCAGGTCCTCCAGGGCGGCATAGGCCTTCTGCACGGTGCCGATACTCACATTCAGCTCCCGCGAAAACTGTCGGACAGAGGGCAGGCGGTCACCGGGCAGCAGGGCCTTGTTCCTGATCTGGGTAACGATCAGCTCCCTGATTTTTTCATACAGATAGTCTGTCATCTTTCGTTTTTGATCCGTTAAATTGTACCAGTACTTTTTCTTCCGTTCTGTATCTGTACCACTATCCTTATCAGGAATATACAGATAAGAAAAAAACTGTAAACAAGGAGTTGACATGATTACACCCGAGTTTGTTATTCTGTTCCTGTCCTTTTCCATCCCCCTGGTATGCACGCCGGGTCCCGGAAATTTAATCCTGGCCATGTCCGGGGCCAGGTGGGGGGTGAGGCAGACCATCCCGCTGATTGTGGGAATCGACATCACCTATATTATCTGCTCCCTCCTGATCGGCCTGGGCCTGGGGGAGATTTTCAACGCCTGGCCACTGGCCTATACACTGCTTAAATATGCCGGCGGGGGATACTTGGTTTACCTGGCCCGGAAGATCTGGATGCTCCGTGCCAAAACCGGGGACAGCGCACCGTCAGCCATGGGGCTCAAGGATGGTGTGATTCTGACACTTCTGAACCCAAAGGCCCATGTGCTGATGATTCTCATGTTCAGCCAGTTCATGACACCGGGCAGCCATGTATTTTCGCAGGTAGTGATCCTGACCCTTGCCCTTGCCCTGGTGAATATTCCCAATCATTTTGCCTGGGGATATATGGGGGAGATGGCTGTCAGACGTATGGCCGCAGGAAAGAATGAGAGAACCGTTAACGGGATATTCGCCCTGATGCTGATTGGAGTGGCTGTTTATATCCTGGCGGGCTGACCGTTCTTTATCTGTTTTCTTTAATTCCCGTCACAGGGGGAGCTAGTCTGTGTAAAAAAATGTAAAAAACACTTGAAAAATTTGGGCGCTCCGTATAAGTAAGGCTTGAATTATTTAGTTCTGGTTCGGATTAAAACTTTGGCATTCTGGTTTTTTGGTTATGGCATTGTTTTGATCCCATTATTCTAATGCCGGCGCCGTATCCGGCCCGGTTATTTTGTAACTTGAAAGGAAAAAAGATGAAGTTTAAACAGCTTACAGTGGCAGCAGTACTTTTTTTTGTCCTGTCCGGTGTTGCGTCGGCAGCTGAGTGGAAGTTTTACGGAACGGCAAGTATCAACACCTTCTGGGCGGATTCCGACCTGAATGATACGACCCAGTTCAGCCAGGTGCTGAACCCGGGTGCCAATATCGGTGCTGAGGTTCAGGCGTCGGATTCTGTCAGCGGCGGGTTTGAGTATGGAACGGAAAACGGTTCCGCAAATATCGTAACCCTATGGGGGCAATGGGATTTCGGAGCCGGCAGCCTTCTGGTCGGCCAGGATGAAGTGCTGGCCTACCAGGGTATTTCCGGCCAGGTCTATGATGATGACAGGGCCCTGGACGGCCTTGGTGAGTTCAACCCGGGAGAGCGGGCACAGATCCGGTTGACATTCGGCGCTTTTGAGATTGCCGCTGTTGAGCCGAATACCCAGATTGCAGAAGACACAGATACAGACCCAACAACAACAACCCCAGGGCTTTCTAATGATGGCTCTGAAGTGAAAATACCCAATATCCAGGTCCGGTATACCTTTAACAATAATAACTTTGATGCCGGTATTGCCGGTGGGTTCGGCTCCTTTGATCACAAGGATGAGGACGTCACCTCTTATGTTGCCCTGGCCTCCATCGGCGTGACCGTGAACCGCTTCCGCCTGGCTGCCCAGGGATGGTTCGGCCAGAATGTCGGTAATATTGCGGCCCAGGATACCCGGGGTGAAGGAGAAAACGGGTTTGCCATCTATGAAGGCAACCGTATCCATGACGTGGATGCCTGGGGCACTGCCCTGGTGGCCCAGATGGTTGTAAACGATATGCTGTCCCTGGAAGTCGGTTACGGATATGTGGATCTGGATTACGGCAACGCCACTCTCTACAGGAATGACAGTGACGAGGTGCACAGCTATTACCTGAGTGTCCCTGTTACCCTTGCCGAGGGTGTCAGTATCGTTCCTGAAGTCGGTGTTATAGATTATAATGAATCCGGTCAGGATGAGGTTACTTACGGCGGCGCCAAGTGGCAGATTGAATTCTAATTGAATTAACGCATTTGCACCGGGAGCTTTTCCGGAGACTCTTCTCTGATAAGCCACCGGCCGTTCCGGCCGGTGGCTTTTTCCGGCCGGTTTTAAATCCGGGTCAGTACTTTCTCAATGATCCTGGCAAAATCCTCCTGCTCTTTCCGGGTGAGGCCTGAAACGATCTCCTCGGTCATCTTAATGTGGAAATTGTGATGTTCCTTAAAGACCTCTTCCCCCTGGGGGGTTAGTTCGATGAGATAGGATCTCCGGTCTGTTTCATGGGGCTTTCGCTTCATCAGCGCTTTTTTTTCAAGACGGTCCACAGCCACGGTCAGGGTGCCGGTGGTCACCCCTATCTTTTCCGCCAGGTCCTTCATTTTTATGGGGCCGGAATGTCCGACAATCTCTATGGCATGGGCCTGGGCCGTGGTTAATCCGCTGTCCCTGACAACCGATTCCTCCCAGGACGAGAGTTTTTCAAAGAATTCAACAATGATTTTTGACAGATGCCGGATTTCCATTATTTGGCGCCTCTTCACTTTTCATAAGATTCAATTGGTACATATTGGGGCTAACCTATCACAGGATTTACACATGCATAAAGTTAAATTTTAGTTTGATGGTCAAAGTTGTTGACAATCAAACTACGCTTCTTTATATTGCCCGTCAAGTAATTTGATAATCAAATTAAAATATTTAACTTATAAAGGAGTGAGCATAATATGATCGGCAGGTATGCAAAACTAAATGTCTATCAGGAGATTTTCAAATCTGATGACTTTTTCAAGCTGGCGGCCGGGGCAGCCCTGATTCCTGTTGCCTTAATGATCCAATCTTTTGATATAAGCATTGTTTCCAGACTCAGCCTGACGGATTTTATCCTTCTGGTATCCATTGCGGTTAACGGTTTTCCCATTATCATCGAAGCGGTCAAAGGTCTGGCCGCCCGTGAGGTAAATGTGGATGAACTGGTTTCCATTGCCATTATTGCCTGTCTGCTCAACGGGAATTACCTGGAAGCGGCGGTGGTGGCAAGCATCATGGTCTTCGGTGCCCTGGTGGAAGAGGCGGTAAGCGACAGTGCCAGGGATGCCATCCGGAAACTTGTGGAAATCACCCCCCAGACCGCCATGGTGGAACGGGGGGGACGTGAGGTGGAGGTCCCTGTGGATCAGATACGGGTGGGGGATATTCTCCCTGTCCGTGAGGGGCAGGTTATTGCCGTGGATGGTGAGGTCCTTGACGGCAGGGCAGCTGTCCAGGAGGCCAGTCTTACCGGAGAGCCCGTTCCGGTTAAAAAGGAGACCGGTGACAAAGTCTACGCCGGAACCGTTGTTGCCGAAGGGTTTATCCGCATTCAGACATTGAAGGTGGGGGAGGATGCCACCATCGGCAAGATCATCAATATGGTAAAGGCTGCCGAACAGTCCAAGATCCGGGGAACAAAGATTGTGGACCGCTATGCAGCCTGGTTTACCCCGGTGATTTTAGGGGCTGCCCTGATCACTTTTTTTATCACCGGTGATATTACCCGGGCCATTACCGTATTGATCGTGGGATGCCCCTGCTCTTTTCTGCTGGCAGGGCCCGTAACCACGGTGGCGGCAATCGGCCGTGCCGCCAGGGCAGGTATTCTGGTAAAGGGGGGGCAGTACCTTGAGAATGTTGCCCGGGCAAAGGTGTTCTGCTTTGATAAAACCGGCACCATTACCACGGGACATCCTGTTGTGACGGAAATTTTGCCGTCTGAAGGCTTTGGTCAGGCAGAGGTTCTGGAAGCCGCGGCAGCTGTTGAGAACAAGAGTCTGCACCCCCTGGCGCTGGCTATTGTCGAAAAGGCTTCAACAGAGGGCATCGCTATCCGTGAGGCCGGTGATATTCACTCATTGCCCGGCCAGGGTATCAAGGGCCGTGTAAACGGAAAACAGGTTGAAATTGAAACCAGTAATGCCAGGCCGGATTCAGAGTTCACAACAGTGGATGTTCATATCAACGGGCAAAAGGCAGGTATGATCTGCCTGGAAGACCGGCCAAGACCCGAGGCTGCCGCCAGTATCCGTGGAATTTCGGCAGAGGGGATAAAGCGGGTGGCCATGATCTCCGGGGACAGGGAAAAACCTGTGGAAAAGATTGCGGGTTCTGTGGGTATCCCCACCTGGTTTTCCGGCCAGCGCCCGGGAGACAAGCTGGAGCGCCTGGCGGAAATGGGTAAGGAAAATATGGTTTATGTGGGAGACGGGGTAAATGACGCCCCGGCCCT
The DNA here is from genome assembly GCA_022361395.1 of Desulfobacterales bacterium. GTDB lineage: Bacteria > Desulfobacterota > Desulfobacteria > Desulfobacterales > Desulfobacteraceae > Desulfobacter. Next base: position 11,732 of record JAKSAX010000435.1, read on the forward strand.
GAAAGCATCAGACACCGGAATTGCCATGGGATTCAAAGGGGCTGATGTGGCACTGGAAACCGCCGATATTGTACTGATGAACGATACCCTGTCCCAGCTGCCCTTTTTGATAAGGTTAAGCAAAACCATGGCAGGGATAATAAAGATAAATATTGCACTGAGCTTTTTGATTAATTTTCTTGCCGTGGGGGCAGGGGCGCTGGGCTGGCTGACACCGGTAATGGGAGCCGTGACCCATAATATCGGTTCCATTCTTGTGGTGGCGCTGGCAGCATCCATCCGCTTCAAGGGTGAGGGGGAGCAGGTATAAATAATATCCCCCGGACCTGGCAAGGTCCGGGGGATTAAGGGATCGCGTAAGAATTAGTTCACATTCTGTTTGCAAAATACCCAATGTTTTAAGGGTTTTTGTAAACAGACTAGGTGAAGTTATTTTTGCGCGATCCCTAAGTGTTCAGGCCTGCGATAAATGCCTTGAATTTTTTAAATGTCGCAGCACTCATGGCATGTTCCATGCGGCAGGCAGTCTCGTCTGCCGTTTTTTCATCCACACCGATATGTTTGAATAAAAACTCTTTGAATACAATGTGACGCCCCTCAATCTCCTTGGCGATTTTTTCTCCTTTGGGGGTGAGGGTGACGTATCCGTATGGTTCGTAGTTAATCAGTTCCTGGGCAGCCAGTTTTTTGAGCATGCCGGTTACAGATCCGCGTTTGATATCCAGTTTTTCGGCAATATCCTTGGACCGGGCCACCGTGTTGTTGGTCTGGAGTTCCAATATGGTTTCAAGGTAGTCTTCAAGGCTTTCGGAAAGGGCAAATTGTTTTGTCATCGCTAGTCTCCATTATTATATAGATGTTTTTTATACCTGATTAAATAGTAAGTCAAATGGTTATTTTTGCATATCTTTAAAAAAAATGATTGACGAATATAAATGTTAGGTATATAAAACTTTAAAATTTTAAGGATACAATTTGTTCATATTCAAACAGGAGGACATCCGTGGCGAAGATAAACTTAAGAGAACTGCAGGTAGACCAGACCGGTGTGATTAGCTCGGTAAACGCGAACGGCGAAATGGGGCGCAGGATTCGGGAGATGGGCCTGGTGCCGGGCAAGGAAGTCAAAGTCCAGGGTAAAGCACCCTTGTTCGATCCGGTCTCCCTACGGATCATGGGATTTACATTAACGCTTCGCAACAATGAAGCTGACCACATTCAAGTCGAGGTAAATTAGTATGAGCACAGCAATTGCACTGGCCGGAAATCCCAACTCGGGAAAAACCACCCTTTTTAATGAACTTACCGGTGCCCGGCAGCATGTGGGCAACTATCCCGGGGTTACCGTGGAAAAAAAACAGGGCACCTGCATCTCTGATGCCGGCACCTTTGAGGTGGTGGACCTACCGGGCACCTACTCTTTGACAGCCTATTCCCTTGAAGAGGTTGTGGCCAGGGATTTTCTGGTCAATGAAAAACCTGCGGTTATCGTCAATATCGTGGATGCGTCCAACCTGGAGCGTAATCTCTATCTTTCCGTCCAGTTTATGGAGATGGGGATCCCTGTCTGCATTGCCCTGAATATGATGGATGTGGCAAAAAAACGGGGAATTAATATTGATATCGATAAATTGTCCAAGCTTCTGGGCGTTCCTGTAATCCCCACGGTTGCAAGGACCGGTAAGGGTAAAAAGGAACTGCTTAAAAGTGTTGCGGTCCGGTCGGATAAACTGCCTGCTCCCCTGAAGATTTCTTACGGGGCGGATATTGACACGGCCCTGGATGAAATGGAAGAGATCATAACGGAGTCCGGGTTTCTGACTGCAAAATACCCTGCCCGGTGGGTGGCCCTGAAGTACCTTGAGAATGACAAACAGATTCTTGAGCTGGGCAGCAGTGAAAACAAGGGGGTTGCCACAAAACTGGCCGGTATTACCCAGCGCCTGGCAAGCCACCTGGCTGCAACACAGGATACCCATCCCGAGGGGATGATTGCCGATCAGCGTTACGGTTTTATCAATGCGGTGCTCAAGCAGAACGTGGTGCAGTATGCCCAGGACCGGAACCGCCTCCAGCAGTCCGATAAGATTGACAAGGTGCTGACCAACCGCTTTCTGGGTCCCATAATCATGGTTGCGGTTCTCATGGGGCTTTACAACTTTACCTTTACCTACAGTGCCCTCCCCACGGAATGGCTTGAAGGCCTGTTCGGCTGGATCGGCGGAATGGCTGAAGCAGCCCTTCCCGACGGCCTGTTAAAATCCCTTGTCATATCCGGCATCATTGACGGGGTGGGCGGTGTGCTCGGATTTGTCCCCCTGATTATGTTCATGTTTTTAGGCATCTCTTTTCTGGAAGATTCAGGATACCTGGCGCGGATGGCCTTTATGCTGGACAGGGTTTTCAGAATGTTCGGACTTCACGGCAGTTCGGTCATGGCCTTTATCGTATCCGGCGGTATTGCCGGCGGGTGTGCCGTGCCCGGTGTCATGGCGGCCAGAACACTGAAATCCCCAAAAGAGAGACTGGCAACCCTGCTGACGGTTCCCTTCATGAACTGCGGGGCCAAGCTGCCTGTGTATGCATTGCTGGTGGCTGCGTTTTTCGCTGAAAACCAGGCCCGGATCATGCTCGCCCTGACGCTTATCTCATGGCTTGGAGCGCTGCTGGTGGCAAGACTGCTGCGGTCCACCGTGATCAAAGGCGAGGCCACTCCCTTTGTCATGGAGCTGCCCCCTTACCGCCTGCCCACCATCAAAGGCCTGCTGATCCACACCTGGGAAAGAACCTGGCAGTATATGAAAAAGGCAGGTACCGTGATTCTCGGAATCTCCATTGTGCTCTGGGCCATGATGACCTTTCCCGGACTGGATGAGACAACTCTGACTCAGTTTGAGGCAGAACGGTCCGCGGTCACGGAAAATGTCCCCTCTGCAATGCTGGCTCAGATTGAAGCGGCTGAAGGCGATGAAGGACTGTCCGCAGAAGCCCTTGCCGTGAAGGAATCCCTGGTGGATATTGATGGCCGTGAAGCCCAGGCCGGGTTGAAAAACTCTGTTGCCGGCCGTATCGGTGTGGCCCTGGAAGGTGTCTCAAAACTGGCCGGATTTGACTGGCGGACCAATATTGCCCTGGTGGGCGGGTTTGCTGCCAAAGAGGTTGTGGTATCCACCCTGGGTACGGCATATTCCCTTGGTGAAGTGGATCCTGAAGAGAACACATCCCTTGCCGACAGGCTCCGGTCTGCGCCGGGCTGGGGACCGTTGACAGCATTTTCCCTGATGATTTTCACCATCTTCTACGCCCCCTGCTTTGTGACCGTGGTCTGTATTGCCAGGGAGACCGGTTCCTGGAAATGGGCGGGCTTCTCAGTGGGCTTTAACACAGCCCTGGCCTTTGGTCTTTCTGTGATCGTATACCAGGTCGGATCTGTGATTTTATAGGCACAGATACTATTAAAAGGATAAGGCAATGGAGAATATAATTGTAGGCGTAATCGTCGCCCTGGCCTTGGGGTTCAGTATCAGGGCTTTTGTTCGAATATATAAAGGGGAGGGGGAGTGCGGATGCGGAAGCAGCTGCGGTTGCTCTCCTTCGGAAAAGGAGTGCTGCGGCCAGGATAAGGAGTTTCTTCATAAATAAATTCCGGTAGCAGCCAGGTGCAGGATAAATAAAATCCATACCGTTTCAAAGTGCGGAAACTTTGAGATGGTATGGATTTTGCTGTTTCAGGATAACAGTAAATAGACGGAGTTGAGAACCATAAGTTGAAGGTTACACCCATTTGGGTATTGTCAGGTTGGATAATTTAAGTATAGTATATGGAAGTATTTTAAAAATCATCGACCTTTCAGCAATAACCGGAATCATACATTTTTGAGGTGACCCATGAGCGATGAGACAAAACCCCTTACACCTGAAATCGTAATCGAAGAAGAAGAAAACGCCAAAGGCGGGCTGATTGCCCAGAGTGTAAAGCCTGATATCTTATACCTGGTTCCCATTACCGGCCGTCCTCATCTGCCGGCCCAGGTTCAGCCCCTGATCGTCTCTAAAAAGAGATGGGAGGAGACGCTGGTCAAAGCATCCAAGGAATCCCAGAATCTCATGGGGCTCTCCTACCTTAAAGAGGTAAAGGGCAAATATGTATATAAAGAGGACTTTCCCGCGGTCGGCTGTGTGGTGCGGATGCTTAATATCGTGGATGTGGAGGGCAACATCCAGTTTATCGCCCAGGGGCTGGAGCGGTTTAAAATTAAAAAATTTCTTTCGGATAAACCTCCGTTTGTCGCCCAGGCGGAGTATTTCAAACCCACCAAAGAAGATGAAGATGAACTAAAGGCATATGCTATTTCCATAATCTCCGCCATCAAGCAGCTGCTGTCCCTGAATCCTCTGTACTCCGAAGATCTTAAGCAGTATCTCGGGCGTTTTTCCCCGGATCAGCCCTCTCCCCTGACGGATTTTGCCGCAGGCATTACCACGGCAAACGGCAGTGATCTTCAGGAGATCCTGGAGACCGAGTCGGTTATTGCCCGGATGAAAAAGGTAATGATGCTTCTGCAAAAGGAGATTGAAATTGCCAAGCTCCAGACAAAGATCCAGAAAGATATCAACACCCAGGTGGATGACAACAAGCGTAAGTTTTTCCTGAAAGAACAGCTCAAGGCCATCCAGAAAGAACTGGGAATGCAGAAGGATGATAAGACCTCGGATGTAGATAAATTTAAAGAGAAGTTTGCAAAACTTGATCCGCCGGAGCATGTGGTCAAACGCTTTGAAGAGGAGATCGAAAAACTTTCGGTTCTGGAAACGGGATCTTCGGAATACGGGGTAACCCGGAATTATCTGGACTGGGTCACCTCCTTTCCCTGGGGAATTCATTCCGAAGACAACATTGATATTGAAAGGGCGGAACAGGTCCTGGACCGTGACCATGCCGGGCTCTCCGACGTCAAGGAGCGGATTATCGAATTCTTTGCCGCCGGGGTCTATAAAAAGGATATTTCAGGCTCCATTATTCTCTTTGTCGGGCCTCCGGGTGTGGGGAAAACATCCATCGGCAAGTCCATTGCCGAGGCCCTGGGCAGGAAGTTCTACCGGTTCTCCCTTGGCGGCATGAGGGATGAAGCTGAAATCAAGGGCCACCGAAGAACCTATGTGGGCGCCCTGCCCGGAAAGATGGTTCAGGCCCTTAAGGACACTGAAGTGGCCAATCCCGTAATCATGCTGGATGAGGTGGATAAGATCGGGGCCTCCTATCAGGGGGATCCGGCCTCCGCCCTCCTGGAGGTGCTGGACCCGGAACAGAATTCGGAATTCCTGGACCATTACCTGGACCTGCGGATTGACCTGTCCAAGGTATTGTTTATCTGCACGGCCAATACCCTGGATACCATCCCCGGCCCCCTGCTGGACCGGATGGACAGGATCAACCTGTCCGGTTATATCACGGCTGAAAAACTTGAGATTGCCAGAAAACATCTCTGGCCCAGACTGCTCAAACGGAATAAGCTCAATGCGTCCACCATTACCATTACCGATCCGACCATCCGGCACCTGATCGAAGGATATGCCCGGGAAGCAGGGGTGAGGAACCTTGAAAAGCTGCTCAATAAGATTATCCGTAAGAGTATCGTGCAGATTCTGAAAGAGAAAAAGGAGCAGATCAGGATTACGATCAAATCCCTGGAGGATCTGCTCGGACCGCCCATTTTTAAACCGGAGAAACAGATGAAGGGGGTGGGGATCGTAACAGGCCTTGCCTGGACCCAGATGGGCGGTGCCACCCTGTCCATCGAAGCGGTGCGGGTACATGGAAAAACCCCCGGTTTCAAGCTCACCGGCAAACTCGGGGATGTCATGCAGGAGTCTGCGTCAATCTCCCACTCCCATGTCCGGGCCAATGCAAAGGCCTACGGCGTGGAAGCGGATTATTTTGACGACTCTTTTCTTCACCTCCATGTACCTGAAGGGGCCACCCCCAAGGACGGGCCCAGTGCCGGGGTCACCATTACCACTGCCCTGGTCTCCCTGGCCACAGGCCGAACCATTGACCGGCCGCTGGCCATGACGGGTGAGATCACGCTGACCGGCGATGTCCTGCCGGTGGGCGGGATCAAGGAAAAAATTATCGCTGCCCGCAGGACAGGGATCAATGAGGTTATTCTGCCTGACGGATGTTCCAGTGAGTTTAAAAAATTGCCGGATCATATCAAAGAGGGGATAACATTCCACTTTGCCAAGAAATACAAAGATGTTTATAATATTGTCTTTGGCTAAGAGTGTTTGCGCGATCCCTAAGTTAAAAAAGGGCCGGTACTGCATCTGCGGCAGTACCGGCCCTTTTTATTTTTTCAGTTCAACAGGCCCTGAATGAGCCGGCCGCTATTCAATAATATCCCGGATTCTTTTCCACCCGCTTTCCGGGATCTGGGCACCCATGACCTGGCAGACCTCATATCCGCAGGCAGATCCCAGAGCGCCGCATTTTTCAATGGAAAGACCGTTGGCAATCCCGTATAAAAATCCGGCTGCCCAGAGGTCTCCCGCCCCTGTGGTATCCACGGGTTCATTCCCGGATACGGGCTCAATCCGGGTGGTTTCCCCCTTAAATGATACATAACTGCCTCTTTTGCCTACCTTGAGAATGCCGTAGGTGACGTCCCGGGACAGTACGGAAAGCGCCCAGGTTTCATCTGTGTGACCGGTATAGGCCTTTGCCTCGTCTTCATTGGCAATAAGGATATCCACATAGGCATTGATCAGATCCGGAAGGATGGACTTTGACGCCTCGACCACTTCAAAGCTTGCCAGGTCCAGGGCAATGAGGGCGCCGGCCTCCTTTGCCGCCTTTACAGCCGCTGTCATGAGGTCCGGATTAAATAAAAGGTAGCCTTCAACCATTGCAATGGCCGTATCCTCGAAAAGATCCGGGGTGATGGATGCCGGGTCCATTTCCGTTGATGCGCCAAGGTCCGTGAACATGGACCGCTGGGCATCCGGAGTGACCACTGAGACCACTTTGCCGGTGGGCGTATCGGAGGTGGATAATCTGGGCTCCACACCGCAGGCGACGATCTGGGATTCGAAATCTTCACCAAAAGTATCAGACCCCCTGCGTCCGATAAACCTGGCAAGACCGCCTAATTTCCCGACCCCCACAATGGTGTTGCAGGCAGCGCCGCCCGGGACAATGACGGGGGTCTGGTCGGTTTTGGATAAAATGGCCTGGTGAACGCTGGGGTCAACCAGGGTCATCCCTCCTTTTTCCTTGCCAAGGTCTTGTAGAAACGCATCTGTCTCATTGATGAGTACATCCACCAATGCCGACCCGATACCGGTAATTCTGGTGCTGGGCATATAGTCTCCATAGTTTAGTTAATTCAGGTTAAATATTTCCTTTGCATCATAAAAGGTCCTGGTTGATTGTCAAGGGATTTCTGGGTGGCTATACAAATATGAACATATATTGATATATTTTTTGTTTTCGTTGACAAATTCCCGTTGAGTGCCTATTAATAGAAAGATAATTTTCAACTGATTTAATATTGAATACATCTTAAATGCATATAAAACACCCCTAATAAAAGGAGACATCATGTCAGAGAAAAACTCATCCCTTTTTACATCTGAATCTGTTACCGAAGGTCATCCGGACAAGGTTGCCGATGCCATTTCCGACAGTATCCTGGACGCCATCATGGCTGAAGACAAAAAATGCCGTGTGGCCTGCGAAACAATGGTTACAACCGGGCTTGCCATGGTGGCCGGCGAGATTACCACTGACTGCTACGTGGATATTCCCGAAGTGGTCAGAAATACCATCAAAGATATCGGATACAACTCCTCAAACATGGGATTTGACTGGCAGACCTGCTCCGTAATCACCAGTATTGACCAGCAGTCCGCTGACATTGCCCAGGGTGTTGACGAAGGGGCCGGCCTTTATAAGGAGCAGGGTGCCGGTGACCAGGGACTGATGTTCGGTTTTGCCACAAACGAAACCGAAGAGCTCATGCCCATGCCGATTGTGTATGCCCACCGCCTGACCAAACGGTTGACCCAGGTTCGCAAAAACGGGGCCCTTGATTTCCTCAGGCCTGACGGAAAATCCCAGGTGACCATTGAATATGTGGATGGCAGACCCAAACGTGTGGACACGGTTGTTGTCTCCACCCAGCACTCCCCGGATGTCAGCTACGACGACCTGAAATCCGCCATAATCAAGGAAGTCATTAAAAAAGTCATTCCCGAAGACATGATGGACGGGGATACCCGCTTTTTCATCAACCCCACGGGACGCTTTGTTGTGGGCGGCCCCATGGGAGACTGCGGTGTGACCGGACGTAAGATTATTGTGGATACCTACGGCGGACAGGGCAGCCACGGCGGCGGATGCTTTTCCGGAAAAGATCCTTCAAAGGTGGACAGGTCAGCCTCCTATATGGGGCGCTACGTGGCCAAAAACCTGGTTGCTGCAGGGCTGGCCGACAAGTGCGAGATCCAGGTGGCTTATGCCATCGGCGTGGCAGAGCCAGTATCCCTTCTGGTGGACTTCATGGGGACAGGCAAGATTTCTGAAACCAAAGCCGTTGAGATTGTAAAAGAGGTATTTGACCTGAGACCGGCCGGTATTATTGAACAACTGGACCTGCTCAGGCCCATTTACAGAAAAACCTCGGCATACGGTCATTTTGGCCGGAAAGACCCTGATTTTTACTGGGAGAGAACCGATAAAGCCGATCAGATCAGGTCACTGGCCGGTTTATAAACCCGCCGCCTTATCTTAAGCTTGGGCCGCCTGAACAGGAAACCGGATCAGGCGGCCTTTTGTTTTTTGGGCTTGACCTCAGGGGTAAAGTTCTGTATTTTGAGACAAAACAACAAATCAATATATTTTGATATGATATAAAAACAAAACTATAAAGGAATTATACCATGTTACAGTCAACCAAAGATCCGGATTTCATCAATCTTGACCTGTCACTTAAATACAAGGTTAAGGATATCTCCCTGGCCGATGACGGCCACAAGGACATGCAGTTGTCTGAAAAGGAAATGCCGGGGCTCATGGCCATCCGTGAAAAATACGGTGAGGAAAAACCCCTGAAGGGCCTGAAAATCATGGGCAGCCTTCACATGACAATTCAGACGGCCATGCTCATTGATACCCTGTATGAACTGGGTGCCGATATTCGCTGGGCCTCCTGCAACATTTTTTCCACCCAGGACCATGCCGCAGCCGCCATCGCAGAAAAAGGCTCCGCAGCCGTGTTTGCATGGAAAGGGGAAACAATGGAGGAGTTCTGGTGGTGCACGGAACAGGCCCTGATCTGGCCTGACGGTTCCGGACCCGACCTGATTGTGGATGATGGCGGGGATGCCACCCTGTTTGTCCACCACGGGGTTAAGGCTGAAAAAGACCCCTCCATGCTGGACAACCCCACCCACAGCGTTGATGAGCGCTGCCTTGTTGAGCGTTTAAAGGTTTCTGTTGCCCAGGAGCCCCAGCGCTGGACCAATATTGCCAAGGCCATCCGCGGGGTTTCCGAGGAAACCACCACAGGCGTTCACCGTCTCTATCAGCTGGCAGCCAAAAACGAACTGCTGTTCCCGGCCATCAACGTGAATGACGCGGTGACCAAATCAAAGTTTGACAACCTTTACGGTTGCCGGGAGTCCCTGGCCGATGGCATCAAACGGGCCACCGACGTCATGATTGC
>JAKSAX010000415.1 GCA_022361395.1 Desulfobacterales bacterium
CGGATAAAAGGTATAAATGTAAACGATTGTTTTACCTATGACCGGCCATGGGGCAATGTTGACATATTAATCATGAGCTCTTTATTCAAAACCTACCTGCTCCAGAACGGAATCACCCAAGGAGACAGGTTAAGCATGGCCGCATCTGTGGAACTCAGGCTGCCCTTTGTGGATTACAGGCTGGTGGAGCTGATGGTGGGACTGCGGAAAGCCGGTGCTGATATCGGAAACAGGCCAAAGGAACTTCTTAAAACATCCCTGTCCGATATTCTGCCAGCCTTTGTACTGAACCGCCCGAAAAAAGGATTTTCACCACCGGTAAAATCCTGGGTAAAGGCGATCCACCACAGGTACAAAGACTTTCTCAGTAACGGATTTTTAACAGGCCACGCCATAATAGATGAACCGTATATTAAAAAGCACTTTTTACCCGGGCCACCGACCTCCGTCAGGAGCAGGAACGATTTCATGAAGGTGCTGGTTCTGGAGCTGTGGTTCAGGCGGATGACGGAATGAGCAGGCAAAGACGGTTCATCGTGACAACGAGCTGGGATGACGGAAGCCCCGAAGATCTCAAAATGGCGGAACTGCTTCACAAATACGGCCTGGCCGGTACATTTTATATTCCGGTGATGAATGATGAACGGCCGGTTATGCACCCCCGGGAGATACTGGCCCTTGGCAAGGAATTTGAAATAGGAAGCCACACGTATCATCACCGGGTCTTACCCGGGCTTCCGGCCCGGGAAATGCGCAGACAGGTTCTTGACGGAAAAAGGAGCCTTGAACAACTGCTTGGCAGGGAGGTGCCGAGTTTTTGCTATCCAAAAGGAAAATTCAGCCCTAAAACGATTAAATGCGTAAAAGAGACAGGGATCAGGCTGGCCCGTACCACACAGGCATTTAATATTAATCCGGCCTGTTCCCGGTTTTCCTGCGGCACCTCACTGCAGGCCTTCCCTGAAAGACCGGCCATCCACCTGCGGCACGGGCTCAAAGAGTTTAATTTCACAGGCATTTACCTGTACGCAGCAAAGCTGCACCTGGCCTCAAACTGGGAATCACTGGCCATGAACCTGTTTGACCTTGCGGCTGAGAAAGGCGGCATCTGGCATTTATGGGGACATTCATGGGAAATAGAGGCATATGGTCTCTGGAAAAAACTTGAAGCGGTATTCCAGTATGTCTCAGGCCGTGAACAGCCGCTATATATGACAAATGGAGAAATGGGAGAGAGAGCCAGACAAAATAATTAGCCCATGAGAATCAAAGATATCCTTTCTTTTCTTTGCTGCCCGGACGACCGATCTTCACTCAAATGGTATCCGGATTACCTGAGCTGCCCTGAATGCGGCAGGCAATACCCGGTTTTAGGGGATGATTTTGTTGAACTCCTTCCCGTGGCCATGCACCCCCAAAACGGCGTAAACCTGTCATACCCGGACCTTTATAAAAAGGATTTCAGGCAGAAATTCACCTGGATGGAAGGTGCGGCGGCATGGGGCAGATGCGATCTGGCCCATGCCTCATGGGCTGCCAAGCGGTTAAAACAGGTGGAATTTACTAAAAAACTGCTTTTACGGACCCCTGTGATCTGTGATGTATCGGCCGGAGCCGGCACCTATACCTTTGAACTGGCAAAAGAATTTCAACTGGTAATTCACTGTGATCTTTCCGTGGAGAATCTTAATGACGTCTACCAACGGAAAAATAAGATGGCGGTAAACAATCTTATACTGATCCGGTGTGATTACTTCAAGCTGCCCTTTTTCAATACCCTGCCCCAACTTATCTGCACAGACACCCTGATCCGGGGGCAATGCCATGAAAAGGCAGTTCTTGCATCCCTGACAGCGGCATTGGCAAAAGGCGGACATGCCCTTGTGGATTTCCACAACTGGTGGCACAACCCCCTGCGCCGGATGGGGCTGATGAGAAATAATTTCAGCGACAATACAAGTTACACAAGGAAGGCGGCTGAAAAAATTCTTTCGGACTCAGGTATCGCCAGCTGGAGATTCTATCCCTTTATCCAGGAACAACTGGCGGAACAATATCAGATTTTAAAGAAAATTATTCCCCCTGCCAGGCTGATGTATGGATTCACAAAACAATGAAAGTCCTCCAGGTACACAACAGATATCAATACAGGGGCGGAGAGGATGCCGTGGTTGAAACGGAAAAAAGGCTGATGGAGGACAGGGGCCATTCCGTCACCCAATATCTGCGATATAATAATGAGATAAACCAATACCCCGCGTTAAAAAAGCCGGGACTGTTTTTTACTGCCCTGTGGGCCCGGAAAACCCATGGGCAACTGAAAAAAATTGTGAAAAAAGAACAACCTGATGTGGTCCATTTCCACAACACCCTGCCCCTGGTTTCTCCGGCAGCCTATTATGCCTGCAGGGATGTGCCCGTGGTACAGACCCTTCATAACTTCAGGCTTATCTGCCCTGCCGCGCTATTGTTCAGAAACGGAAACATATGTGAACTCTGCCCGACCCACTCCCTCTTCCGGTCAATCTATTACGGCTGCTACAGGGGGTCAAAAGTCCAGACAGCGGCAGTTGCAGCCATGCTTTCTGTACATAAACACATGGGCACCTGGACGCGGAAGATAGATGCCTATATCGCCCTCACCTCTTTTATGCGGGACAAACTCATCACTGCCGGTTTTCCGGAACAAAAGATCTTTATTAAACCTAATATCCCGGCGAATACGCTTCAGGCTCCGGTACGGGGTGACGGCGGGAGTGCCGACGGTTATGTCCTGTTTTACGGACGGCTTTCAAAAGAAAAGGGAGTGATGACCCTGGTAAAGGCATGGGAAAACATCCCCTACCCCCTTAAAATTGCAGGCACAGGGCCATTGGAAAAGGAGCTGAAGCAGTATATCCGGACGAGAAAGATGGAGCAGGTTGAGCTGACGGGATTCAAAACAGGGACGGCCATGACAGACCTGATAAAGAATGCGGCACTTATCATCCACCCCTCGGAGTGTTTTGAAGGGTTTCCGGTGACCCTGGTTGAAACCTTCTCGGCAGGCAAACCGGTTATCGTGTCCCGTGTGGGGGCAATGTCTGAGATTATTCAAAACGGAAAAACCGGCCTTAAATTCATGCCCGGAAATGTTAAGGATCTGACCGGCAAGATAAAATGGGCCCTGAATCATGGAAAAGAGATGAAAAAAATGGGGGCGGCCGCCCGCATCGAATACGAGAAAAAATATACGGCCGAAACAAACTATCAAAAATTAATGACGATATACCGGAATGCTGCACATCAAAAATAAAAGGGTATCTGTTCTGGGCACCGGCATCCACCCCCTGACGAGGAGAAAAACCATTCACTTTCTTGGGGCCTGGATTGAAAATAATATCTTGGATTATATAAGTTTCTGCACTGTTAACGATGTTATGGAAGGTCTGAGAGACAAGTCCGTACAACAGATGATCAACAGGGGATGGACCGTACCGGACGGCATGCCCCTGGTCTGGCTATGCCGGTACTACGGCCATAAAAACACCGCCCGGATATACGGGCCTGATATCATGGCAGAGTTTTGCAGGTACGGCTCAACAAGGGGATACAGGCATTTTTTTTACGGAGGCGGCCCCGGCGTGGCACAATCCCTGGCCCGCAGGTTTGAACGGCAGTTTCCGGGAATCATTGTTGCGGGTGCTTATACGCCCAAAAAACTTGACCGGGGTGAAATGGAAGAGAGCCGGGTCATAAAAGAGATCAACGCATCCCGCCCCGATGTTATCTGGGTGGGGCTGGGAGGCCCTAAGCAGAACATATGGATGGCAAAACACAGACACCTGTTAAATGCCCCTGTCCTTGCCGGCGTGGGGGCTGCATTTGATTTCCACTCTGGCCGCCTGGCCCAGGCCCCCGGCTGGATGCAGGAAAATGGGCTTGAATGGCTGTTCCGGCTGCTCAAAGAACCCCGCCGTCTTGCATTCAGGTATCTGGTTTATAATCCGCTGTTTATCATGCTTATTTTTTTACAGATAACAGGGATTCGTAAATTTCATTCATAGGAAAACGTAATTTCATGAAGAGAACTTACCGGTTTTTGTTTTTCTTTACCATGCCTGTGATGGATTTTATACTCCTTACCTGCGCAGGGCTGCTCTCTTACGGATTGTACCGCATATTAGGGATAGGGCAGAAGGCTGCCTATCCCTTCCAGAGTGTATTCCAGGCCTGCCTGGTCGCCGGTCTGGTTTCTGTTTCCATACTCTTTCTCATGGGTGCCTACAAAAAGGAATCCGGTCTTTTAAATGTCCAGGAGATAAAAAATACCATCAAGGGGGTAACCATCAGTTTTCTTCTGGTGTCAGCCGCAATGGTTCTTTTAAAGTACCAGGTTCCCAGGTATGTACTGGTATTTTCCTATGTATTGTCAATTACCCTTCTTGTTGCGGAAAAAACCGCATTATACCACCTGCTTCCCCTGTCAAAAAACATGCACGGGCTGAACAGGCGGATTTTAATATACGGGGCCGGGGAGTTAGGGCTTACCCTTTTCAGGTCAATTGCCGCCTCCCCGAAACTCGGTATTTTCCCGGTGGGTTTTATAGATGACAACCCGGAGCTTAAAGGGAGTGCCTTTCGCTCAAGCGGATTTGCCAACACCTCCATGGATATAAGTGTGCTCGGTACGGGAAAAGAGATCCCCTCCCTGATCCATACCCATCACATTGATGAGGTCTGTGTGGCCATATCCAACATTGACAACACCACCCTCGTCAATATTCTCAACCGGTTAAAAGAAAAAGATATCCGGGTCTCATTTGTTCCCAACCTCTACGAGGCCTTTGTTCATAAGGTCACCATTGATAAGGTGGGACAGATCCCCATCGTACGGGAGGCAGACGACTATACACCAAAAATCAGGACAATTACCAAGAAAACCATGGACATACTCCTGTCCATAATCCTGCTGGCTGTTCTGTCACCGGTTTTCCTAGTGATTGCCGGTTTTATCAAAAAAGAATCAGGCGGTCCTGTATTTTTTACCCACGACAGGGTCGGGTTGAACGGCAGACTGTTTAAAATCATCAAATTCAGAACCATGACAGCAGGTACGGATCCTTACGAAATAAACCCCACGGATATAAACGATTCACGCATAACCAGGGCCGGGCGCTTCCTGAGAAGAACCAGCCTGGATGAGCTGCCCCAGCTGATAAACGTTATCAAAGGGGAGATGTCCCTGGTCGGACCGAGACCTGAAATGCCCTTCATCGTTGACAATTATACGGATCTGCACTGGGAGAGGCTGGTGGTGAAACCCGGTATTACAGGCCTGTGGCAATTAAGCGGCGACCGGGAAAAACCGATCCATGAGAATATGGACTATGACCTGTACTACATCAAAAACGGCTCTCTTTTTCTTGATGTCGCCATTTTGATCGAAACTATAATATTTGCTTTCAGAGGCATTTAATGAAAATACTATTATCTGCCTATGCATGCGAGCCCGGCAAAGGTTCCGAACCCGGGATCGGGTGGAACTGGGCCCTGGAATTGTCCGGGAATGGACATGAGGTGTGGGTATTGACCCGGGAAAACAACAGGCCGGTAATTGAGAAGACTCTAAAGAACTATAACCGGGCAGAATCCGGCCCGGTAAAAAACCTTTATTTCACCTATTTTGATCTTTCCCCTGCCCTGATGCGCCGGAAAAAGGGACATGGCGGGATATACGTCTACTATTTGCTGTGGCAGGCCGGCGCCGTCCGCAAGGCAAAAGCGCTGCACAGAATCCGGCAGTTCGACCTTGTACATCATGTTACCTTCTCAAGCTGCAGGCAACCCAGTTTTATGGGAAACCTGGGTATTCCTTTTATCTTCGGTCCTGTGGGCGGCGGGGAAACCGCCCCCCCGCAGCTGAGAAGGGGCTACGGGCTTAAGGGCAGGTTCCTTGATCTGGCACGGGACCTGTCTAATAGTTTTATTAAGTTTGATCCGCTCATGCGGCAGACCTTCAGGCAGGCAGATCAAATATGGGCGACCACCTCCCAGACAGCCTGTACCGTCCCCGAAAAATTCAGATCCAAGGTAAATACCGCCCTGTCAATCGGTAAAGACGGCGCCATGGCAGTAACCGGAAAACAACTGCTGAAAAAAAAGGGCATTAAGCTGGTTTATGCCGGCCAGTTTATCCATTGGAAAGGCATGCATATCGGTATACGCGCATTTTCAAAACTGCTGAAAAAACATCCGGATGCAAAATTAACACTTATCGGCGACGGACCGGAAAAAAAAAGATGGCAGAGCCTGGCCGGTGAACTGGGTATTGATACACAGATAACCTGGAAAGACTGGATGCCCACCCAGCAGGACCTCTTTAACCTTTTTCCCGAATTTGATCTTTTTCTGTTCCCCAGCCTTCATGACTCAGGGGGAATGGTGGTCCTTGAGGCCCTTGCCTGCGGATTACCCGTGATTTGCCTTGATTTAGGCGGACCGGGCGTAATTGTGAATGAGACCTGCGGGAAAAAAATTCAGGCAGAAAACCGGTCCATAGACCAGGTTTCACAGGCCCTTGCCAATGCCGTGGATGAGCTTACAGCCGACAAAAACAAATTAAAAAGACTGGGCAATAACGCCTTGTCCCGGGCAGAGGATTTTACATGGGCGCATCTTGCAAAAACGATCTATAAAAATACCCTGTGATATATGACACAATTTCCCCCTGAACTCAGCACCCTGATACGCTTATCCAACCGGCGGATCCCCCCCGGGCAGCTTGACCGGGTCTGGTATTCATTTACCGGCCCCTTCAACTGGGATTCGTTCACGGAAGCGGTAAGGTTCCATCGCACGTGTGCACCGGTCTACCGCAACCTTACCACCTATTTTTCAAGGGAAACACCACCCGGGATATTAAAAAAGCTGAAACAGCAGAACCTGAGACGTCTGGCAAAGGGGCTCAAATATACTGCAGAAACCATAAAACTTGCCGGTGCCTTAAAAAAACAAGGCATTCCCTGTCTCTTTTATAAAGGGGCCTGCCTGTCAAAACTTCTGTACAACGACCCGGCGGAGCGGTTTTCAGGGGATATCGACCTGCTTATTTCACCAGGGTCACTGAAACATGCGGAAAGACTATTGTTCTCAATGGGATATGCCCGGACCGACCCGCCGGTTGAGTTCCGTGAATCAAATTTCGGATATTACCGGAAAATCCGCATTCATGCCACCTACAGGTCCCCGGACAATATCCCTGTTGAACTCCACTGGCAACTCTGTTTCGTAAAAGAGCTCTGCCCTGCCTCCTTTGAAAGCCTCTGGCAAAAAAAACAATATCTTTCCGTTAACGGGTGTGAGATCCCCACCCTGGATAATCTCCACACGGCCATGTTGTTGTTTATTCACGGGGCCAACCATGCCTGGCAAAGGCTGTTCTGGCTCAATGATATTGCAGCTTTCCATGAAAACAGCCTCTCTGTTGACCTGCGGCTGTTGGCTGACACAGCCCGGAAAAACAGGATTGACCGTTTCCTGGACCAGGCATTTTTGCTCCTGAACCAATGGTACGGGCTGACTCCGCCCCCGGATTTAGATCGGCTGCATGACCGGCGGAGAAGGCCAACCTTAAAGATTATTCATCTCCTTTACCGTTCAGAAATGCGGCCGGCCGTCATATTCCTTGTGGAGGCCCAGAAATTACTGCTCTATGACTGGTATCACGGATTTTTGTACGCCCGGGCAAGACTGCGTGCAAAGTACAATAAAAAAAGACTGGCAATTGATGAAAACTCAGAATTACTGGGTCACCTGAAAAACCGTTTAAGCTTGTAACCATCCGGAAAAAAAAGGGTCAATAGAGATTTTATCATGGGAAGCAGCCAGAACAGGGGCCAGAATTTTCCGCCATACTGACGGGCGTAAAGAAAATAAACCCGGGACTGAAGCCCTTTCGGGCCCATCAAGGCATTCCACCGCTGATAAAAAGACAGACCCGGGATTTCCCAGGGCCTTCCGCCGGAGTTAACTGCACAGTCACCGATAAATCCGGAAGAGGTGTAGATAGGTGTCCCCGCCATTGTGGCCCGCAGGCCGTACTCGGTATCACCGGCATTCTGAAACCCCGAAAACCGGGACTCAATGACACCGATTTTTGTAAAGACGGCAGCCGGCACTAGCACCCCGTTTGCCTCAAAAGTATGGCATGGCAATGGGGTCTTCCCGTTAAAAACAGGGGCAAATTTAAGGGGATGAAAGCGGCTGCACCGGCGAAGCCCCCCATAGGACCGGATGCCGGTTTCAGGGTCACAAAAAGACCCGGCGACAATGGCCCTGCTGCCTGTCCCGGACAACAAACTTTCATAGGTCGAAATCAGGTTGGACAGGGCATCCGGATAGAGCCGCACATCATCGTTCAGCCAGAGATGGAAATCACAGGGTTCCTTCAATGCCTCCTGAAGGGCCATGTACATGGCACCGTTCCAGTACAGACTGCCGTCTCCCTTCAGGATGCGGACATCCGGAAAGGCCTTTTTTACGGCATGGGAAGTACCGTCGCTGCTACCGTCGTCCACGAGGAAGACGGTTAATTCCACCTCGTCTCCCAGGGTCTGGCCGAAAAGAGATGCCAGGCATCTCAAGGTTGTTTCCCTGCGGTTATGGCAGGCTGCGGCAACCGCTATTTTATATCTGCCCATGTTTTTTTGTAGACAAGTGAACAGGTATTGTCAATAAAAGCCGGAACCTGACGTTTCACGGCAACCCGTATATTGGAAAAAATGAAACACTTCTTTGACATTCTAATTCGATTCACCAGGGACTTTCTCGTATTCAGCCGCTGGCGGGCAGCCGGTCTGCTCCTGGTGTCCGTGCTCACCGGAATGACCCAGGGTATCGGTTTTTTCATGCTCATCCCTTTATTCAGCCTTTTTGAAGTTGGCCCCCCCCGGTCCCAAAGTCCGGAATCCTGGCCGGCGGCGCTGTTTCATTACCTCCACATCCCGCCCACCTTTGCCTCTTTATTATTGGTATTCTTTATGCTGATGACCCTGGCCGCGCTCCTGAGATACAAACAGACCACTATGACCCAGCATATCCAGAGAACTTATATCAGCCGGCTTCAGAGCAGGCTTTTTTCCGGATTGATTCACGCGGAGTGGGAGTTTATCTCGAACCGCAAAGCCTCCAATCTCACCCATGTCATCACAGGGGATCTGCCTGTGGTGGCCACAGGTACGTTTTCTTTCCTCCAGATTCTTTCAAATTCAGCACTGGCGCTCTGCTATATTTTCTGGGCAGCCAATATTTCAGTCCTGATGACCTGTATTGTCCTGGCCACGGTTGGAATGACTTTTTCTCTGTTCAGGGCTTATTTTTCAAAATCACTGGACACGGGCCAGGTTATGAGGAAGGCAAGATCGGGTGTGTTCACCGTTTTAATGGATCACATCAGCGGGGTAAAAATAGCCAAAAGCTATGGTGCGGAAAACAGGGAGCAAAAAAAATTCAAGGAGATCGTTAACCGGATTTCCGAGGAATCCATCCGGATTACCCGGCTCAATGCCGGACTGAACATATGGTTCAATATTCTCTCCAGCCTGGTGTTGTGCCTCATGCTGTACATTGCACTGGTGATTCTCTCTATTCCACTGGCAGACACCGCCATTATCATTTTACTTTTCTCACGGCTGATCCCCGTATTATCAACCCTGCAGAACGCATTCCAGAGGCTGGCCGCCATGCTGCCCTCCTTTGCCGCGGCAGAGGATTTATACCTCCGGGCACAGGCCTGCCGGGAACTGGCGGGCAACAGCCAGGACCCGCCTCCGGATTTGAAGTCCGAACTGAGGCTGAACAAGGTATCATTCCGCCATAAAACGGAAAAAAACGGGTTTTGTATCAGGAACCTCTCTCTAAAAATCCCGGCATTCAAGACAACGGCTGTCTGCGGCCCGTCAGGTACCGGCAAAAGCACACTTGCCGACCTGATCTCCGGAATACTGCAGCCGGACACAGGCGCCATAATTGCGGATGGCGTCAGGTTAACCCCCCGCAACCTTAGGGCATGGAGAAAATCAGTGGGATATGTTCCCCAGGAAGTTTTCCTGTTTCACGACACAATCCGGAACAATATTCTCTGGGGCAATCCCGATGCCACTGATGAAGAGATATCGGCTGCCCTGAAGGCAGCTTCAGCAAACCGGTTTGTCAACTTGCTGCCGGACGGGCTTGACACCATTGTAAAAGACCGGGGAAGCCGGCTGTCCGGCGGAGAAAGGCAGATGATCGCACTTGCCCGTACCCTGGTACGAAACCCCGGGCTGCTGATTCTGGATGAGGCCACCAGTTCAATGGACAAAAAAAACGAAGCCGCGGTATTCGACTCCCTGTCCGGACTCCGCGGAAAAATGACCATTTTATTTATCAGCCACGGACAGGAAACACTGGCCCATGCCGACCAGGTCATCCGGCTGCCCGGTGAAACCGGTTAGCCACTAATAATCAGAGGTTTGGATTGCAAATTCTCTCAGACTCTTATACTATGGGGCATCATGAAAAAAAGTTCGCCGGACAATCTAATTAAATTTCGTCCCATCACCGACCGGGACCTTCCTTTTTTAAGTCAACTTTACGCCGATACCCGGGCCCAGGAAATGGCCATGAGCGGCTGGGAACAACAGCAGATCGACCGATTCCTGCAGATGCAGTTTGATCTTCAGCACAAACAATGGATGGAGAACTATCCGGATGCACAATTTGACATCATCCTGTACGATAAGATTCCGGCAGGAAGACTGTACGTTCACCGCAAAAAAGATGACATCCGCATCATTGACATCGCATTGTTAAGTCGTTTCAGGCTGCAGGGCATCGGCACCTGGTTAATGAACCGTTTAACCTCAGAGGCGGACAAAAAACAACTCCCCTTAAGCCTGCATGTGGAACATAACAATCCAGTCATGGGATTATATGAGCGGCTTGGCTTTACGCGGCAGGGAGAGCTCAAAGGGGTGTATTATTTTATGTCACGGCCGCCTTTGGAACCGGGCAAAATTTAATTCACGTTCCGTTTTGCAAAACACCCGATGCTCTAAGGTTTTTTACATACAGATTATGTGAAGTTATTTTTGTGTAATTCCTTTGCAGAATCAGCAAACAATAGAAAAAACACAGGAGGATTTAACATGACTGATGTATTGAAAATCACTGATTTTGAACCCCATATCAACTCCACATTTGAGATCCGTTTTGACGACGGCGGACAGGTGGAACTGGAACTGGTGGACTGCAGCAGCGAAACCCGGGAAGATTATGACGCCTTTTCATTGATCTTCAACGGGGCAAACGACAAGCCCCTGCCGCAAAGGACATATAATATCCGGCACCCGGAACTGGGAGAGCAGCAGTTCTTCATTGTCCCCATAGCACCGCTGGAAAGTGAAAAAATGACATATGAGGTCGTGTTTAATCACATGAAGAAATAACCGGGTACAACAGGCCCAGTGCATGAGTTCAAAATACCACTATAAGGCATTTGGCCTTAGTATCGGTTCAGACATTGAGTTCCCGGAACTTCTCCGGTTGAACACCGGGGAAATTCCTGATGTGATCATCCGGCAGGGGGCAGTTCCGGATACCCTGGAAGCGCCTTTAAAAAACGGTATCCGGTACCAGGCCAAACAGGACCAATTGCTGCTCAACCTGGACGGTATTGCCCGTTTCCATGTCAGATGCGGCAACCGCGTCACAGTGGCAAAGGCGGCTGGAGCAAAAGACAAAGATGTGCGGGCGATTTTACTGGGATCGGTCTTCGGGGCGCTAATACATCAACGCGCCCTGCTTCCCATGCACGCATCAAGTATCCGGGTGAAAGACGGCTGCGTCATGTTTTGCGGGGCTTCGGGCAGCGGAAAATCCACCATTGCAAACACACTTGTCAGGCGGGGCTACCGGTTGAATGCCGACGATATCACCGTGGTTTCAACCGGGGAGCGCAGCCAGCCCCTGGTTTACCCGGGTTATCCGGCATTTAAGTTATGGGAGGACGCCCTGATGAAAAGCGGTGAAAATCCAGGGTTCCATAGCCGCCTGAGGGCACCGCTGAAAAAATATCTGGTACCGGTTACACAAGACTTTAACCAGGATGCGCTGCCCGTAAGAAAAGTATACGTCCTGCTGCCTCATAATAAAGATACCATAGCAATTGAGGGACTTAAGGGCATACAAAAGTTTGCTGCGGTGCAGCACCAGACCTATAAGCCGAAATTCGTTAAATTTATGAAGTCCGGAAAAAATTATTTTCAGACGGTAAGCACCGTCAGCAGCCAGGTATCCGTATCAGCCGTGCACCGTCCGATTACCCCCTTTTTGCCGGACCGGCTGGCAGATATCCTTGAAGAGGATTTCAGCAGGTGAATAATATTATCTGGCTGGCCTCTTATCCCAAATCCGGAAATACCTGGTTCCGGATTTTTTTAACCAACCTGATGCATAACCCGGATGAACCTGCCGATATCAACCGGTTGGAAAACATAAGGGTGGCCAGCTCAAGGCGGTTGTTTGACGACAATATGTGGATTGAAGCATCTGATCTAACCGAAGAAGAGGTGGATAGTCTGCGTCCGGAATTATACCGCCAGCTTTCCAATGAGGCATCTGATCCCTTTTTTTTAAAAATCCACGATGCGTTTACCCTGGTCGGGAAAGACCTCTGTCTTGTGCCCCCTGCCGCCACCCGGTGCGTTCTTTATTTCATCCGCAATCCCCTTGATGTGGCGATCTCACTGGCACATCACGAAGGCATAGGAACAGACCGGGCCATTGAGAGACTGAATGATGAAACCTTTTGTTTCTGCAATGAACCGGGGAGGCTGGATATCCAGCTTCGGCAGCGCCTGTCGGACTGGAGCGGTCATATACGGAGCTGGACAAACGCCCCCGGCCTGGACCTTCATGTGGTACGTTATGAAGAGATGATTTCCGACCCGTTGGCAACCTTTGGCAGGGCCAGCAGGTTTGCAGGCCTGACCCCCGGCCCGGCCCGGCTGAAAAAAGCGATCCGGTTCAGTGATATCAATGAATTGCGCTGCCAGGAAAAGAGATCCGGATTTGCCGAGAAGTCTCCCAGCTCGCCCTCGTTCTTCAACCGGGGGAGAGCAGGCACATGGAAAAAAGTCCTGAACCGCCGCCAGGTTCAGGCCATTGTGGACAGGCATCACCCAATGATGCAAAAATTCGGTTATCTGGACCATAAAGGCAATCTGGCTTAGGAGTCGCGCAAAATTAACTTCACCGGGTGTTTTGCAAACAAAATGTGAACTGA
Organism: Desulfobacterales bacterium; assembly: GCA_022361395.1. Lineage (GTDB taxonomy): Bacteria > Desulfobacterota > Desulfobacteria > Desulfobacterales > Desulfobacteraceae > Desulfobacter. The sequence goes on from JAKSAX010000415.1 coordinate 13,307, forward strand.
TTCCTGCGCTATCCCTTAATCAACAATTAAAAGGATCGTTAACACGTGACAACCGGAAAAAAAATAGATCTCAATACGATGATCGCCAGGAACGAAGAGATCATCTTCAGCTCTCTGGATGAAGAAACGGTAATGATGAGTATTGAAAAGGGCCTGTATTACGGCCTGGACAAGGTGGGTCGCCGCCTCTGGGAAATGCTGGAAACCCCCTGCCTGGTATCGGATATGTGCGGCCGCCTGGTTGACGAGTATGATGTCTCCCCGGAACAGTGCAGCAGTGATGTACTGGTGTTTCTGGACAGGATGATTGAAAACAGCCTGGTTATTGTTCACAAATAGCCAATGCCTGTCCCCGGAAATACCATTGATCTAAAAACAGATCATAAGGTGTTTAAGACACCGGGTGTGAGCTATTCCGTATCCGGCAGAAAAATCCTGCCGGAAATGAACATTGCCGATTATATCAGGATATTCTACATCTACACTGATTTTGCAGCGGTGGAGAGCATATTCGGGCACCTGGACCGGAGATCCGGATTATACGGAGGCCGGCCTTTTACCCCTGAGCATTCCCTCACCCGCCGTCATCTGCGGCAAATAAAAGACCTGGGAATCAACCTCTCCCTGACACTCACCAACCATTACTTTGATGAAAAAGCGTATCAAGCCGGCAAAACACTTTTAAAATCCCATCATCATAAAGGCAATTCAATTATCTGCGTCAATGATGACCTTGCCCGGCGGGTGAAAAATGACTTTCCTGACTACCTGGTGAAAGCCAGCATCATCAAGAACCTGGATACACTTGAAAAAATTGAGATGGCGCTTCCCATCTATGACCAGGTGGTACTTCCCATGGAAAAGAATGACGACGATGCATTCCTGTTATCAATTCCGGAGGAGAACCGGTTACGGGTGGTTCTGTTCGGCAATGCCACATGTGCGTACACCTGCCCCGACCGGACCTGTTACCTGGGGTTTTCCAGGCAAAATGCAGGGCACCCCGACACAATGACATGTTCAAAGAAGAGAATTCAGCGTCTTGACCTGGGAGATGTCTTCTTCAACATAAAAAAATTAAAAAAGATGGGATACAGCCACTACAAACTGGTGCCCCTGGCTCCGGCATCGGCCACGGGCGCCGCACTCAGGATTCGTAAACCCAAAGAGAATGGAAAAGGCTGACACAGAAAAAAAATACGCCCTTGCCACCGTGACAAGTGCCTCCTTTGTTCCCGGCACCATGGTGATGCTTGCATCCTTTTTTAAACATAACAAAGGGTTTGACGGGGATATCCTTATCATTCATAAGGGCCTGGAAGAACAATACCAGTATCTGCTGTCCCACTTTAAAAGGGTAAAATTCATCGAAGCCAGTGATACACTGGTGGATAAAATCAAAGACCTGGCCGGATTATTTCCAACCCTTAAAAAAAAAGCAGCCCGCTTTTTCTCACTGGAAGTCTTCCGCCTGACCGGCTACAGCCGGATTTTTTTCTGTGACAGCGATATCGTTTTCAACGGCAGCCTCAGTGACTTTCCACACGGGCCGGGCCTTTTGTGTTGCGGTGATCATTGCCATTACAGCGGAAAGACCCGGGATGCCCGCACCTTTTTACCCGTTGATGCCGGTGACCGGGGGAAACCGCTTGAAAATACCTTTAATTCAGGGTTTATGATAATCGATGACGTACTTTTGACACCCGGTCATTACCGGGGGCTTCTTGATCTTCTGACACCCGGTGTCTGGAAACAAATAAAGGCACCGCATACCGATCAGATAATTTTAAACCTTTACTTCCAGGGGCGCTGCCGGTTGTTAAGCGGCAGGTATAACCTGCTGGTCCCCTTTGGGCAGGCCATAATGGATAAAGAGGGATTTTCACAGGATGATATTAAGGTGCTTCATTTTATCGGCCCGGTAAAACCCTGGAATTGCCTGGAAACCATGGCAATGGATCCGGATGGGGCCGTATTGAGGTTCCTTAGCCAATGGCACAGCCATTACCTTGACCTGCTGCCCCGCATCCACCTGAGAAACCGCCTGGAAAAACGGAGGCCGGGTAAACTTGAAGCCTGATGTTCTGATTATAGGGGCGGCCAAATGCGGAACCTCATCCCTGGCCTGTAACCTTAACCGGCATCCGGCCATTTCCATACAGGACCAAGAGCTTCATTTTTTCAGTAAATATTGGGACAGGGGAGCAGACTGGTATCTGTCCCTGTTTGACCGGAACGCCGGGGTCAGGGGGGAAAAATCCCCCACCTACCTTTACTTCCCTGAGAGTCATGAAAGGATTCACACCCTTCTGCCGGAAGCCAAGTTGATCGTTTTGCTTCGGGAACCGGTTTCCCGCGCTTTTTCCAATTGGAATATGAGGTACACCGGCAACAGGCTGGTCAGAATGGGGCTTGAATTTAACAGATGCCATCCCAGAGCCTGTCATATAAAAAGCCTGAATTTTTCCGCACTTGCGGATTTTTATCTGGAACAGGATAAAAAAGGGGGAGATAGAGCGATGCGCTTCCGGCAGCCCCTTGATATTTTTCACCGGGGGCTCTACATGCCCCAGATCAGCCACCTGCTCAGATATGTGAAGCGGGAAAATATTCTCTTTCTGATAACGGAACGTTTTTTTGCAGATGAGAAAAACGGATATGCTGATGTGTGCCGTTTTTTGAATGTGCCGGTGGTTGACCTGAAACAGTATAAAAAAAGGCGGACCGGAGACTATCCTTACCCCGTCCCGGAACAGGCGGCAGCAAAACTGCACGATTTCTATAGACCCTATAATGAAAAATTATTCAGGTTCCTGGGAGACCGGGTGGCGGAATGGGATAAGCAGCCTCATGTCTGATCAGATAGTTCCCCGCGGGCGGGAACTCACATTCAATATTATCTTTACCCCGGGATCTTTTGCATATCTTAAGTTTTTGCTGCCCGGCATGTTAAACCGGCTGACCTGTTCATTCCGGCTGGCCGCAAACGGCTGCAGCCGGGAAGAGACGGCTGCCATGACAGATTGCTGTAAAAGGTTTGACCGGCTGGAATTCCATCAATTGCCGTTTACAGGCATGGTTCCCCACGGCAAGGCCTTAAACCATTTGCAGAAAATGGAACGCACGGATTATTTCTGTTTTATGGACCCCGACATTGTTGTCACCCATAATTTTCTTTCCGGACTGCTGCCGGCCCTGGCCGGACAGGCTGCGGTTTTTTCCGGCCGTCCGGTGTGGCAGGAGACGGACTCAGATATTCTGCCTGAAGGAGAAAACCGGTTGATGGGCCGTTATTGCCGTACGGCAGGGGGACTTCTTCTGGGCAGTTCCTACTTTGGAATTTACCGGAACCCGGTACTGAACCGGTTTATTGAAAAACAGGGGTTCTGCTTTGAACGGTTTTCCTGGCCGGAACTGCCCCCCAGGGCCAGCTTATTGCTGGTGAAAACCGGATTAGCGGCAAACTACTACGATACCGCAAAGGTCTTGAACATCCTTCTTCAGGAACAGGGAGCCGGTCTTTGCTATCATGACACGCCCGGGCTGCTTCACATCGGCGGCCTGTCCTGCAATATTTTATCCCGGGGCAAACTGACACGCCGGGAAGATTTATCCATGGAACGCTCCCTGAAACGGAAGCTTTCCGTTCATCTGCTCCAATGGCTTCATGCCCTTTTAAACGCAAGGCCGCTCCCCTCCATGCCTGCAGGTAATCACCCTGAGATCCATAAAAAAATAGCCAGGTTGAAAAGACAAATTACAGAGGATTACCATGCGTATAAAGACCGGTTCTGATCCCGCAGGGGTGTTCATCCTCGGGATGCACCGCAGCGGCACATCCTGCCTTACCGGAATGCTCGGGCAATACGGTCTTTTCCTGGGTAATGTCCGCACATCCGGCCGGTTCAACCCAAAGGGCAACCAGGAGATACCCGAAGTCAACCGGATCAATAACCAATTGCTCGCCGGATCAAAAGGCGCCTGGCACCGGCCGGCCGTTGTCACCCGCGGTCATCCGCATCTGAAAACAAGGATCGGCAGGATGCGCAACACGCTGGAAAAATCCAATAGACTTTGGGGTATCAAGGATCCCCGGCTGCTCTACTGCCTGCCCCTGTGGAAAAAACCCGGGGACTGCATTATAGCCACCTTCCGCCACCCTTCTGCCGTAACAGCGTCCCTGGCCTCCCGGAATCGTTCACTGCCGGAAGAAAGGCAGTTAAATACCAACTGGCAGGAACTGTGGCACAAATACAACTGCCGGCTCATACACCTCTATGAAACCCGGCCGTTCCCATTGATAAACTTTGACTGGCCCCCGGAAAAATACTGCAGGGCTGTCCGGCAGGCAGCCTGTAACCTGGGATTACAAGGGGAGCATAGGGATTTTTTCTCCCCCCTTCTGCGGCA
>JAKSAX010000406.1 GCA_022361395.1 Desulfobacterales bacterium
ACCCCTGCAGCCAGCATGCCTGCCGCAGTATACTGCCCCACCCCGCCGTGAACGAACAGCGGCAGGGAGGCATTTTTCAAATACCACTGCATGAGGATAAAAGAGGAATACCTGGAAACCCTGCCCGCAGCCTCATTTCCCTTAATGACCAGGGCATGGGGATCAATGGCGGCAATGGCATCTGTCAGATGGATATCCCGGATTTCAAGGATGATCTTTGTATCGCCGAATTGTTTCAGGTCTGCGGGGTCATCCCCCTGGGCCACCGGCACCACCAGTACGTCCAGATTTTTGATATTTTCCTTTTTCAGCGCGGCAATGGTGTCGTGGTCGTGGCTGGCCAGTCTCAGGCCGAATTGTAAATTTTCCCTGGAAAGCTGAATGGAATTTGCAAGGATCTCTTCCCTGCTCAAAAACTCCGTATCAAAGACCGGCAGGGATCCGGCCTGGCAAATGGCATGAAAATAGCTGACATCAAAGACTTTGACAGGGGTATAAATCATCAAAGGCAGTCTTGAACTCAGTATTCTTGTAATCATTTATGGTCTCCATTTTGGATGTTTGTCTGATGCCTCCGAAAGAACCGGAGCGAACGTAATCGTTCTTTATGTATCAAGGAGTGTGCCAGGGTGATGAAACACCTGTTTTTAATTTCAACACCCCGGAATCATAAGTTTTCCCATAACACCATTATTTTTTTTCATCATCCGGCACCGGCCAGACCTTGCATTCCGTGCACATTCAATGTACAAATTTGTACATTGAACAATTTTACAATGAGAAAGAGAGATGACAGGTACACACCCTAATTTTGAACTGGCCCCTGAAGAAAAACTTTTTTTTCAAACCGTTTACAATGCCGCCTTTGCCAACCCCTTTTCCAGGTTAAGGGAGCGGCTGGACCGGCGAATTGCAGGACTCTTCCCCTCTGCCTCCCGCAGGGAGAGCAAGGATATGTGTTACAGGGAAGTTGACCTGAGGCTGGCCATGCTGGAAAAGGAGCACAAGGGCAATATAAACGCATATAAGGCCCAGGACAGGGAATTGCTCCGGGTGGTATATCTTTTTGATATTTTCCACAAATTCAGGGACCGGTTTGACACGCATATAAATGATCAGATCAAAGCAGGAGACACCCCTGTCAAAGTAGACTTTGCCGATGAGGCAAAACAGATGTGGCAGGCCAAGGGATTTGACACGGACAATTTTTACCACTACTTTGCCCTTTCCTTCCAACTGCGCCGGGCCTTTTATTTCATCTCCAACAGCCTCGTGGGCACAAGCCCCTGCATGCGGACCCTGAAAAAGCACCTCTGGTACAATGTGTTTACCTATAATATAGAGCTTTATGATAAATTCCTGTGGAACCGGATGGAGGACTTTTCCACCCTCCTCTTAGGGGAGACCGGGACAGGAAAAGGAACGGCAGCCAATGCCATCGGGCGCAGCGGGTTTATTCCTTTTGATACCAGGACCGGCTGCTTTGCAGAAAGCTTTACCCGTGCCTTTTCCTCACTGAACCTGTCACAATACCCTGAGACCCTTCTGGAATCCGAACTCTTCGGCCACACCAAAGGGGCATTTACAGGAGCGGTGGAAAACTACCAGGGGGCATTCAGCCGCTGCAGCCCCTATGGCGCCATCCTTCTGGATGAAATCGGTGAAATACCAAGCCATGTGCAGATCAAGCTGCTGCGGGTGCTCCAGGAAAGACATTTCACCCCGGTGGGAGCCCATGAGGCCTCACGGTTTAACGGCCGGGTCATTGCAGCCACAAACCAGCCCAAAGCCGATATCATGGGCGGAAAGGTATTCAGGGATGATTTTTACTACCGGCTCTGCTCAGACATTATCGAGGTCCCGCCCCTGCATATCCGTATCAAGGAGACACCCGAGGAACTGGACCACCTTCTGGATTTCACCATCCACCGGATGACCGGAGTACATGCACCGGAACTTATTGAAAAAGTGAAAAGAATTATTGACCGGAACCTTGGAAAGCATTATCAATGGCCAGGCAATGTCAGAGAGTTGGAGCAATGCGTAAGATCGGTCCTCCTCCGCCGGGATTACACAGGTAAGGAAACCAGTGTGCCCGAAAAACTGGAGCTGGGCCAAACCCTGCGCCGGGGAATCGAGGAAGGGACCATTGCGGTCCCCGATCTTGTGTCAGGCTATTGCAAACTGCTCCATGACACCCTGGGAACCTATGAAAAAGTGGCCCGGAAAACGGGCCTGGACAGAAGAACCGTTAAAAAGTATATAACCGGCTACACTACCCCTAAAGGATAAGACCTTATGCTGTACTTTCTCCCCTCCCCGCTCAAGGGTGCGCTGTCATTCATCTGCTATGTTGCTAACACCATTGCCCTTACCTCTCCCCTTATCCTGCTCTCACTGGTCAAATTTATCCTTCCGTTCCGCCCTTGTACCGCCATTTTGGATAAGCTGATCATCGGCATTGCCACGCTTTGGATCAGCATTAACGGAATGAACTCGAAAGTTTTCAGCAATATTGAATGGGATGTCAGGGGGCTGGATCGTTTAAGAAAAAAAGACTGGTACCTGGTCATATCCAACCACCAGTCCTGGGTGGATATTCTGGTCCTCCAGAAAGTGCTGAACAAAAAAGTACCCTTTCTTAAATTCTTCCTGAAAAAAGAACTGATCTGGGTCCCGTTTCTTGGGCTTGCCTGGTGGGCCCTTGATTTTCCCTTTATGAAACGGTACTCGAAAAAATTCATAGAGGCAAACCCGCACCTGGCCGGCAAGGATCTGGAAAGCACGAAAAAAGCCTGCGAGAAATTCAAAAAAATCCCGGTATCTGTGATGAACTTTGTGGAAGGCACCCGGTTCACCCGGGAAAAGCAGAGCCGCCAGAACTCCCCTTTTACCCATCTGCTCACCCCAAAGGCCGGGGGTATTGCCTTTGTCCTGGGCTCCATGGGCGAATATCTGTCCAAAATCATAAATGTGACCATTGCCTATCCCGGTAAAACCCCCAGCTTCTGGGACTTTATATCGGGCAAGGTAAAAAGGGTGATTGTGGATATTGAAGTCACACCGGTGGATCCGGGGCTGGCGGGGGATTACTTCGGGAATGCTGAATTTAAAGAGGAGTTCTGCACCTGGCTGAACCGGCTCTGGCAGGAAAAGGATAAAAAACTCGGCCAGTTGCTCTCCCCTCCAGATGACCAGCTGCCAAACTGATAAAATCAGCGGTCCAAGACCATGGCAGGCACATGATCAGAAATTGCCCACCTTCATCTGATAGGTGGTGCGGTCACCCTCTGCCTTAAAGAGGATCTCCGTTATTCTGGCATGGCGTATCATTTTTTCCACTGTATATTCACTGTGTTTTCCAATGATGATGTTCCCGCTTAAAACAGCACCTTCCACAGCCACCAGGGATTTTCCCGGATTTTCCTTTGCCCATTTGACCAGATTGTTTCTCTCTTCTATCAGATTGTCCCGCCCGGATACCAGCTCATCAATCTCCTTGTCGATTTTCCTTATTGCCCCTTCAACAGCCTCATTCTTTTCAAAACAATAATCAAGATCATTTTCAGCTTTTTCAATGCGGGCCTTTAACTGGGCAAGGGTGGTATTCAATTCATCTTTTTCTGAGGCAAGGGCAGGATCAGCTATTTTTTCTTCAATCTCACGCTGCTCCAGCTGTGACCGGTCCTGAACATGGGCAAGCTCGGTGATCTGTTTCTGAAGCGTCGCATTCTGCGCCTTGATCCCGGTCTTTTTATCCTTAAGACCGATGATCTTTTCTTTGATTTTAGCCACCCTGGCCTTATTCTTCTTGAGCTCTTTTTCGGTAAATGCGTCGTGACCCACCTTGATGGTGGAGGGTGATGCCATTTGCGTTCCGATATTTCGGGCCGTAAGCCCCATCTTGGCTGTCACTTTGGAGGAGATTAATTTACCGTTGGCGATGATGCAGGCCCCTGAAGACTCTATGGTTGAATCCACAATTTCCTTCTGAACCTGGACATCCCCCATACAGACGATCTCCGAGTTGTGAATAAACTTGGCAAAGACATTGCCCCTTGCATAAATTTTTCCCTCATTTATACCGCCGGCAACCCTGATGTCTCCGTCAGCTTCAACAATGCCGCCATCCAGCTCCACCGTTGACACATCGTTTCCCCTGACTTTGAATCCGGACTTGATGCACCCTTTGACATTGACATTGCCGTCAAATTCAATATGCCCGGTTTCAAAATCCACATCCCCGCTTGTGACATATTCCTCATGCACAAAAATCACACCGGCCAGGGAATACTTCGGGTACCCCCGCACATTGGCGAGTATTTTCAACCCGTCCTCGGACAGGACAGCCCCTTTGCCGAACCTCAGGGCCATGTCCTCCCCTTTTTCCGTGGCCACCTCATCCCCGTAGATATTCTGGCCCCACCGGGCCTCCACCCGCGGGGTTTTCTCAGCCAATACAGTTCCCTTTTCAACCAGGGGAATTTCTCCGCGCTGCTTAAAATCTATATTGCCGTTGGCGTCCATCCCTCCGGCCTTAAGGTAATCGGTGTTAAAAAAGAACTCCACCCTTGCATCCTGCCCCTGAATGGGCCGGATACCTTTGGCCACCCGAAAGGACTGGGTTTTAAACCCTGAAGAGTTGATAAATCCCTCTATCATGTCATCGCCCATCAGCCCTGAAACAATTCCCTTTTCGAACAATTCCTCTTTGATACCGGCTGCTGTGGTATTCTCATCAAACTCTTTGGTTTTAGATAAAAATGCAGCCATAAAGTCACTGGAAACCTGCAGTTGAATACCGCCGGTAATGGACTCCGGGTCAAGCAGGGTGGGTTCGTCTTTATTCTCAGCTTTTTCCTCACTGCCCGCCATGTCCGGGGCCCCGGCAGACACACCAATACCTTTACTGCCGGAAAGCTCAGGAGGTGATGATTTGCGCACCCGGTTCTGAAGTTTGAGGATATAGTCTCTCTGCTTTTCAGTGAGAAGCCCTGCTTCCACCATCATATCCCCTATCAGCCTGGGTTTTTGACCGGTTTTGAGATCCTGTTCCTGATCTTCCAGCGCCAGGTCCAGCACACTTTTATTTATAAAGCCCTTTGCAAGGGCAATGGCACCGAACTGATACTCTTTCTGGCGAATTGAAATGGCTTTGGCGGCCAGGGTCAGCCGCTGAATGTTCTTGTTTGATATGAGTTCCTGGGATAGAAAGTAGTTTTTTAACGCATCATCAATATTTTTTGCGTTCCTGCACTGGGCAAGACCGGCTTCAAGTTCAGCTTTGGTGATCAGTTGATTCTTCACTGCCAGCCCCCCGATCAAGGGGACACTGCTCTTCTTGGTCGGCCCGTTAACCACAGTACCTCCAGAGTTTAGGTCATGGCTGCTGCCAAGCCAGCCAGTAAAAACGAAGATTCAAACAGAAATTCATAGGGACTGCCTGACAGAAAGCTGTCCTCTTTGTATGATTTGATTAATAAAAGCATAAAAAGGGGCACCAAGGCAAGCCAGAAGGCCATATTTCCCGCCGGTCCCAATAAAAATCCGCACAGGGGAAGCAACGCACTTCCAATCAATACATATTGAATCACGCGCATACTTTTTTTCTTGCCAAGGAGTATCGGCAAGGTCTCTTTTCCGGCGATCCGGTCCCCCTGCACCGCCAGAATATCCACAAAGGCGGTCCTGGCAAAGACGAGCCCGGTTGCATAGAAAAATGAGACTCCGGCCATTCCCCACGGTGTTCCGCCGTCAACAGCCGGCAACAGGCTTGTCACGATTCCCCATGCCATGGCAATCAGAACGGTTTTAGATCCCGGGACATCCTTTATCCTGTGTATCCGCCTGCCGCTTAAAAAAGCAGGGATAATATTCATATTATAGGAAAGGCCCAGTAAAGTCATGGCGGCAAGCACCCCGAAAAAGACCCATCCCCTGGTATAGCCCAGGTAGAGGCCGGCACAGCCTGATATCAGGGCAAGAACCTTCAGGTACCGGCCGTAACGCTTATAAAATGAGGCCCTGTCCGGCTTATTATAGGTATCGGATTTAATGGTCATCGTATTGTTCATAACCTGCATGGACAATACATAGAGCATGGCAATGGCGGCATATACATGGGTCTGCCCCCCCCCCTGGATGATGGCGGCACCATAGGTCAGGCAGGCCGCACCAACAGCCAGCAGAAGGTTGGTTTTCAAAAGAAAATCCAGAACCCCGGTCAACCTGCCCATGACCGGACGCCGCCTCTTCAGGTTCTGATCCACCTTGAGGCAGGTATCCTTGATAATCCAGTTCGGAGTGGATGCACCGGCAGTAATGGCAATGTTTTGGGTTGAGCCCAAAGCCTGATAGTCAATCTCTTCCGCATCTTCAATATGGGTGGCTGAGGTGCCGGTCTCCTGGGCGACCTGGGCCAGACGGCGGGTATTTCCGCTCTGTTTTCCCCCGACAACGATCACGGCATCGTGGGATTTGGCCAGTTCCCTGACCTCGTTCTGCCGTTTCTCCGTGGATCCGCAGATGGTATCGAAAATTTCATAATGGGGGGCATGGACCCTGCACCAGTCTTTTATCTCCTGGTAGAACTCCGTATTCTGCGTGGTCTGGGCCACCACCACGGCATTTTCAAACGCCGGCAGCCCTGCCAGCTGGTCCATGCTTGTAATTGTATGCCCCTTGCCCCGGGCATACCCCAGGAGCCCGACCACCTCAGGATGTTTTTTATCCCCGATAATAATGGTGGCATAGCCTTTTTTGGCAAACTTGTTGATAATGACCTGGACACGGACAACCCTGGGGCAGGTGGCGTTGATGACCGTGAACCCGGCTTTGGCAAGCGCCTGTTCATCCTCCGGCGGTACACCATGGGCCCGGATCAGGACAATCCCCTCACCTTTTTCAGGAATGGTGTCAATGCGGAAGATCTCTTTGCTTTCCAGCATCTCCAGAACCTGGGGATTGTGGATCAGCGGTCCGTATGTAAAAATGGGTTCATCAGCTAGGTTGGAGGCGTCCAGCACCATGTCAACCGCCCGCCGGACCCCCATGCAGAAGCCAGCGGTTTTAGCAATGGAAATTTTCATGAAAGACTACTTAATAACTCCACAAGACGATTAAATTCGGAACTTGATTTGAATTTTATCTCAATCCGGCCTTTGTTACCGTTTTTTTTGATGGCCACCTGACTGTTAATCCGGTTTGATATGGTAGAAGAGGTCTGCTCAAGGAACTTCCGCTCGTCTGCAGACATTTTCTGGGCCAGTTTTTTAGGCTGTTGTTTGGCCTGGTTAACAAGCCGTTCAGTATCCCTGACCGACAGGCCCCGGTCAAGTACCTGCTTGAACAGGTAAAGCTGATTTTCAACAGATCCGCCGCCAAGCAAGGCCCTTGCATGTCCCATGCTGATTTTTTCAGCGATCAGGCTCTCTTTAATCTTGTCGGGCAGGCTGCGTAACCGCAGGA
>JAKSAX010000407.1 GCA_022361395.1 Desulfobacterales bacterium
AACCAGGGCGCCAGGAACAATATCGGGTACTCAATGGATGAACTGTGTGAGATGACCCCCCTGGATATTGAGCCTGAATATACGGAAGAGACCTTTAAGCAGATGCTCCGGCCACTGCTCTCAGGGACCCGGAATGCCATCCGGCTTAAGATGCAGCACAGGCGGAGGGACGGCTCCCGGTATAAAACCGCAGCCCATCTCCAGCCCATGCGGTTCCAGGACGTGACCGTTGTCGTGGCCATTATTCTCGATATTACGGAACAGGAGGCTGCCCGGGAAAAACTTCTGGCATCTGTTGCGGAAAAAGAGGTGCTGCTGAAAGAGATTCACCACCGGGTAAAAAATAATATGCAGATCATCCAGAGCCTGCTCAACCTCCAGACCGGAAAAACAGACAACACCCTGTTAAAAACAGCGCTCCAGGACGCCATTCAGCGGATAAAATCAATGGCATTGATCCATGAGACCCTTTACCAGTCGGATGACCTGGCCCTCCTGGACCTTGATATATATTTTCAAAGCATCATCACCTATCTTGCAACCATTTACAGGACACCGGATACCCGGGTGGAGATCCGGACGGATATCCAGCCTCTGAAACTGGACATTGACCGTTCCATTTCCTGCGGGCTGATTCTCAATGAACTTGTGTCAAATGCTTTTAAGTACGCCTTTCAACACACAGACCAGGGCCGGATATCCATAAAATTCAAAGCCCGCCAAAACGGGACGGCACAGCTTATGGTATCTGACAACGGATGCGGGCTGCCCGCTGAAACCAAGCCGGAAGGCTCCCTCGGGCTGGACCTTGTGACGATGCTGGCCCGGGACCAGCTGGAGGGGGAGTTAACCGTTTCCCGGGGAGCAAACCTGGGTTTCACCATTGAATTTCCTTTAAGCAATGAGGATTAACCTATGAACCACCCCAGAATATGTATTGTTGAAGACAACAGGATCGTGGCCGAAGATATCAAACAGACACTGACGGAAATAGGATACCAGGTGATCGGGGTTGCCACCGGCAGCAAAAAAGCCCTGGCCATACTTGACAGGCATAAGGTCGATCTTGCCCTGATGGATATCAACCTTGGAAAGGGGATGGACGGGATTGAACTGGCTGAATTGCTAAGGGAAAAATACCAGGTTCCTGTGGTTTACCTTACGGCCCATGCCGATAAAGCCACCCTGGACAGGGCAAAAAAAACCCAGCCCCTGGGCTACCTGATTAAACCCTTTGACCGGCAGGAAATCCAGTCCACCCTTGAAATCGCCCTTTATAAGTGCAGGGTTGATAAAAAAATCAAAAAAAGCGAGCAGTGGCTGGCCACCACCCTCAAGTGCATCGGGGACGGCGTCATTGCAACGGATGCCCGGGGTAAAATCAGATACCTGAACCCTGTGGCGGAGACCCTTACCGGGTGGACATCGGAGCAGGCCCTGGGGCATGATCTTGACGAGGTGTTTCATATTATTAACGAAAAGACCAGAACACCATGCGAGAATCCTGTAAAAAAGGTGCTGAGAACTGCTGACCGCACTGAATTGTCAAACAATACCCTGCTCATAAACCGTCACGGAATGGAGATCCCAATCAAAGACAGCGGTTCGCCGATTGTCCTGGAAACCGGTGAAACCATCGGGGTTGTGCTTGTGTTCCAGGACGACACCAAAAACAAGGCCGCGGCAATGGCTGTCCATGAAAGCGAAACCAGGTACAGGACCTTTGTGGAAAATTTCCAGGGCATTGCCTTCAGGAGTTACGGCAAAGGTTCCGTGGACTTTATGACAGGTAACATAAAAGCCATTACCGGGTATGACAAAGAGGAGTTTTTATCCGGAAAGATCCGGTATATCGACCTGATCCACCCCAAGGATGCTGACCGGGTGAAACAGGAGCTGAAGGAGTTCAGCTCCGGTGATATGAAGACGGCCCGGCGTGAATACCGGATCACGGACAAAACCGGGACAGAACACTGGGTGGTGGAAAACGTTTCCAAGATAAATAATCCCGGCGGCCGGATCGGTGTTGACGGCACCATCCAGGATATCACCCACAGAAAAGAGGCGGAGATCCAGGTCAACCTTTTGAAAAAGGCCATTGATGACCTGGCTGAAAGCATCATGATCACAGATGCGGATATACGCATCCAGTATATTAACCGGGCCTTTGAAAAAACAACGGGGTACTCGGGCCTTGAGATTTTGGGAAAAACACCGAAAATCATTCAAAGCGGATTGCACACGGATGATTTTTACAGGGATATATGGGAGACCCTGGCCAGGAAAGAGCCATGGTTCGGGGTGTTCACCAACCGCAAAAAAAACGGCAGCCTGTTCCAGGAAAAGGCCACGATCTCTCCCGTACTGGACAGGGACGGGAACATCACCCATTTTATAACGGTCAAAAGGGATATCACTGAAGACCTGATCCGGGAAAAAAGAATCCAGCAGAGCCAGAAAATGGAATCCATAGGCACGCTTGCCGGGGGAATTGCCCATGATTTCAACAATATTCTATCCCCCATCCTGGGCTTTGCCCAACTCTCCCTGCTGAGTGCGGAAAAGGATTCCGTTCTTTCGGACAACCTGGAAGAGATCGAGAAAGCAGCCATGAGAGCCAAAGACCTGGTCAGGCAGATTCTTACATTTGCCCGTCATTCAGATCAGAATGTGGCCCCGATCAAGATATACAATATTGTCAGTGAAGCACTGAAGTTCATCCGCTCTTCCATTCCGACCACCATTGAGATCAACTCCCGGATTGAACGGACCGGGCACGTGCTTGCCGACCCCACAAAGATCCATCAGATTGTCATGAACCTGTGCACAAACGCCTACCACGCCATTGACAAAGATACGGGTAAAATTTCAGTCACCCTGGAGGAGACCGTCCTGGAACAGGCCCTTACAACAGCCCATTGGACACTGCTTCCGGGCCCCTATGCCATGCTTAAAATCTCGGACACAGGAACCGGTATCCCGGAAGAGGATATTGACAGCATATTTGAACCCTATTTTACAACCAAGGAAACCGGGGAAGGCACCGGGCTCGGCCTTGCCGTCTGCCAGGGGGCGGCCACAAGTATGAACGGGGGCATACGGGTGGACAGTGAGCCGGGAAGAGGGACGATCTTCACCCTGTACATCCCCATATCCGGCCACAAGGGTGAGGATACCTACCGGGAAAAGGAGAAACTCTCCACAGGCAGCGGGCACATTCTTTTTGTGGACGATGAAATCCCGGTCACAAAGCTGAATAAACGGCTGCTGGAATCCCTGGGCTACAGGGTGACCATAGCAAATGAAAGCCCGGAGGCGCTATCACTGGTCCGGGCAGATCCGGACCTGTTTGACCTGGTGATAACGGATATGACCATGCCTGCCATGACCGGCTGCCAGCTGGCCGAAGAGATTAAGGTTTTCCGCCCGGACCTTCCCATTATCCTCTGCAGCGGATTCAATAAAAAGATCACCGACCAGACCATTGCCGACACAGGCATTGACGCCTACTGCAAAAAACCCATATCCGCCCCGGAGCTTGCCGGGACCATACGCCGGTTACTGGATGGCGGCGGGACGGATCTCAGCAATGACAACACTGAATTTTAAAAGATCCGGGCATGAAAGCCTGTCCATGCCCGGATGCTGAAAACTAATACCGCCCCAGTATTCTCAGGATCTCTGATTTGCCTTTAAGCTCTTCCATCATCGGGGCCAGTTCTTCTTTGAGGATATCCGCCTCAAGGTCTGCGTAGAACATGTACTCCCACGGTTTGCCGAGTACAGGCCTGGACTCCAGTTTAACCAGGTTGATCCGGTACTGGGAGAACACCTTCATAACCTCGAACAGGGCCCCGGGTTTATTGCCCGTTGAAAAGATAATGGAGGTTTTGGCCACTTTCTTCCTGCCCTTGTACTCTTTGGCGATGATGGCAAAGCGGGTGTAGTTCCTGGGATTGTCCTCAATGGACTCGGCAGCCACATCCATGTCAAATATATCCGCAGCCATGGAAGAACCGATGGCTGCGGCTGAGGCATCCCCCGCCTCCTTGGCCAGGCGGACAGCCGAAGCCGTGGCTTTCACGGGGACAAGCTCGGCATCCGGGTACTGTTCCAGGTAGTTGCGGCACTGGGAGAAAGCCGTGGCCGGGGCCAGGATTCTTTTGATGGCGCCGGGATCCGTACCCGGATGGGTGATCAATGCATGTTTGATCCGGATGGCCACCTCTCCGATGATTTTAAGGTCGTACTCCTGGAGCAGGTCAAAATTCTCATGGATAGAGCCGGAAAGGGAGTTCTCCACCGGAATGACCCCGTATTCAACAGATCCGTTCTCAACCGCATTGAAAATATCCCTGAAGCTTTTCATCGGAACGGAAGTGACATCATCCCCGAAGTAGGAAAGGCTTGCCTTATGGGAGTATGCCCCGTTTTCACCGGTAAAGGCGGCTGTCTTCGCGGTTCCGGCTCCAAGCTTTGCAATCACCTCCGATTTTTTCAGATAGTCAAAATCCATCTGTTTGCCCACAACAGGGGCAATGACATAAAGGTCCCGGGTCAAATCGCCGAACTGGACGGGATACAGGCTCTGGGGGCCGTCTGACAATGCCTGGTCAGGGTTGTTGTGGACCTCTATCATCAGGGCGTCTGCCCCTGCGGCCACAGCAGCCCTGGCCATGGGAGCCACCTTTTCCCGGATCCCTGTGGCGTGGCTGGGATCAATGATAATGGGCAGGTGGGTGAGTTGTTTGAGCACGGGAATGGCCGACAGGTCCAGGGTGTTGCGGGTATAGGGCTCAAAGGTCCGGATGCCCCGTTCGCAGAGGATCACGTTGGTGTTCCCCCCTGCGGCAATGTATTCGGCAGACATCAGCCACTCCTGGATGGTTGAGGCAAGCCCCCGCTTTAATACAACCGGCTTGCTCATCTTTCCGACGCATTTAAGCAGTTCAAAATTCTGCATGTTCCGGGCCCCGATCTGCACCACATCCACATAACGCTCCATCAGCTCGGCCTGGGCCGGTGAGGTGATTTCGGTGACCACACCCAGTCCTGTTTTCTCCCTGACCTCGGCCAGGATTTTAAGGCCCTCCTCTTCAAGCCCCTGGAAGGAGTACGGGGAAGACCTGGGTTTATAGGCTCCGCCCCTGAACAGGACCGCCCCGTATTTTTTGACCTCTTTTGCTATGGCCATGGCCTGGTCCCGGCTTTCCACGGCACAGGGGCCTGCCACAACAACAATGCGGTCTCCGCCGACCACGACATTTCCGATCTTGACCCGGGTATCCTCGGTTTTAAACTCCCGGCTCACCAGCTTATGGGAGGTGGAGATGGCCACGGCATCTTCAACCCCTTCCAGCTGTTTATAGGCATCCGCACCCTTTTTAACCCGGGCGCCGGTGATGCAGATAATGTTGCGGCCCGCATCCGTGATCTCCCGGGTTATACACCCGTCTCCCTCCAGTGCGGCTTCAAGTTTGTCTCTCTGGTCCTGTGAGATCTTGTTTTCAAGAATCAGTTTCATCGTGCTGTCTCCTTTGACTTGGCATTCTGCCTTTAAAAATAAAAAGGCCCCGAAGGATTCCCCGGGGCCACAGGCCGAAAAAGACAAAGGCCCCGGGTGGTCTCATCGTCCACCCGGGGCCTGTATAATTTAGATATTATATAGCGCTACACCGGATGAACGCTCCTAAAAAAGAAGAAGCGTCCAAAGCTGAAAAAGAAAAAATTAGAGGTATAATTTTTCAAAACAGTGTATTTGCCTTTATAATCTCTGGTTATTTTCAAAAATACGGCCCTTACGGTAACGCCGCGGAAATTCATTGTCAAGATAAAAATTCATGAGTCCGGTTACTCCACCCCTTTTTCTTTGAGAAAGGAGACGTACGCCGTGTCTGTTTTCATGATGTGATCCCGCAGCCAGTCCGTAAGGAACTCCATCAGCTCAGTGGAAAGCGCGGCTTTGCCCTCTTCAAATTCCTCCTTGAACCCGGTCACCTTGGCCACCAGTTCCCTGTGAATCTTCTTATGGGACTCCTGCTCCGTGTATCCGTACTTTTTAAACAGGTCCTCTTCAAATTTAAAATGATATGCCGTGTAGTCAGCGAGTCGCTCAAGAATCCGGCCGGCCTGTTTTGCACCGGTTCTCATTTTCATGGCCTTGTAAAGGGCATTGACCATGGCCACCAGCTCCCTGTGCTGGTCGTCCACGGAGGCAATACCGATTTTTAGGCGGTCCCCCCAGGGCATGAGATCCTCGATGTCCTCCTCACGGAGGCCGCTGTCCTGATCCGTATCCGCCTCGTCCACAGATACCTTGAAAACACCGATCATATCCCGGAGTTTTCCGGACAAGGCAGACAATTCCCCGGCACTCTGCTTCATCTTATTGCTCCGGTTGGTCATCTCCACGGACACCTCGTTTACCTTGGAAATATCATCGGCAATTTCCGTGGAGACCTGGGAGCTCTGTGCCACGTTTTCATTGACCTCCCCGATCCCTGTGGAGGCTTGTTCAATATTTTCAGCCACCTCTGTTGCAGAGGCGGACTGTTCTTCAATGGCTGCGGCAATGGTTGATACGATTTCAGTCACCTCGGAAATCACCTGGGTGATCTGCTCAACATCCCTGACCGTATCATCTGTGGAATCCTGGATTCCCTTTATCTTTTCCTTGATGTCCAGGGTGGCGTCAGCGGTCTGGGAGGCAAGGCCTTTTATCTCACTTGCCACAACGGCAAAACCTTTGCCGGCCTCGCCGGCCCTGGCCGCCTCAATGGTGGCATTCAGGGCAAGAAGGTTGGTCTGCTCGGCAATATCCGTTATCACCTCTGTCACCTGGGTGATGTCCCGGGCGGAAGTTCCCAGGAGTTCAACCCGCTGGGAGGCACTCCCGACCTTGGCTGCTGCGTTGTCAGACACATGCCTTGCCTTATCGCAGTTTTGCGCCACCTCATTCAGGGTCTGCTTCATCTGGCTTGCGGCATCCGCCACAGTGCCGAGGTTGGTGGAGGCCTGCTCGCTGGCCGCGGCCACTGTATTCATGCTGGCAGACATCTCTTCTGCAGCTGCTGCAACGGAGTTTGACCTTCCGGCAAGTCCGCCGGAATCCTCTGCCATAAGTTCAGACACGGTGAGCAGCTCACCTGAGGCTGCGGTCACGGTTTCCGAATTGGACCCGATATCCACAATAATGTTGTTGAGTCTTGAGATAAACGTATTGAACCACTTGGCAAGCTCCCCGATCTCGTCCCTGGTATTGATAACGATGCGCTGGGTCAGGTCGCCGTCTCCCTGGGATATATCCTTTAAGGCTTCCACCACCTTCTTGATAGGCCGGATAATCACCCGGGCAAGAAAAAGGGCAATGAGAATCCCCAGGACAACGGCAACCAGGCTTACGACGGTGATGACTGCGGTTGACGCGGTAATCTGGCTCTCCATCTGGGCCGTCATCTCATCCTTTCCGGCCAGGCAGGCGGATTCGATGCCGGCCGCTGCCTTTTCCATGGCTGTCTTTGTGGCCTGCTGGGTTTTCATAAGCTCGGCATAGGCCTTGAACGAGCGGATATAATTGTTGACCGCCTCCTGGATACCGTCCAGGGGACTGGTTTTTTCCTCATCGTCAATTTCAGCCTTGATATCGGAAATCATGGTATCGATTTCACTTATGTTTTTGATAATCCGGGTAAAGGCGGCCTCATCCTCATTCCGGATAAAATCCTTTTCCAGAATCCGGGTGTTCAGCAGGATCTTTGCCACTTGGTCAGCCCCGGAGGAGAGGCCCATCATCTGGCCGGAAAAAATCTGGACGTCTTCAATATAAAACTCCAGCAGTTCCTGGACCTCCTGCTGAAATGTGATGGTGGCCATCCGCATGGTCTTTACCGCCTGGATAACAGCCTGGTTGTTTTCCTGGCTTCTGTCTGTAAAGTACTGCTCCGCCGCCCGGATCAGGGCATCCTGACTCGAAACCACTTTTTCATGCCGCTTTCTGGCAATCTCCTCTGTCATCAGGGGCAGGGACTCCTTCAGGTCCCGTTTGATATCTGCGTGGTGCCCCTTCCACTGGCTCATCATGGATACGTTTTCCGCCTGGCTGTCGGAAATCACCATGCGGTATCCCTTGGCCTGGAGAAAATTCTCATTGATCCGGTTGGCAAATAATACCCGCATCCGCATATTGGCGATCCCGGCTTCACTCTCCTCCATCAGGGAGTCGTACCTGGCCTTTTGCTCGTCCCTTATTCCGGAGGTGATTTCAAGGGCGGTGCTGGCTTTGACATCCATATCAGCCATCAGGGTGTCCTTCTGGCGGGCCATGTCAACGTATTGGTCAAAGGCCTTGCCGTAAGCGTCCAGCCCTTTTGCGATCTTCCGGACATCTTTTTTCAATTGATCGTCACTGAGGGTATCGGCAATTTTCCGGACCCCGGCTTTCAGGGATGCAATGTCCTTGCGGACCACATCAACCGCCTTGGTGTCGTTGGTCAGAATGAATTGTTTTTCGTGTTGACGGGCCTCAAGGATGAGATTGACAAGCCCCTGGAATTGATTGGAGGTATCCACCCGGTCCACCACCCGGGTCAGTCCGTTCCGTCCCACAAAAGCCAGCATCACCAGAAGTACGAGAATAATAAAAAATCCGCCTGCGATTTTTTTGGCAAGACTAAAACGGTTGAGCATAATCCCTCCCGGCTCCCTCAATAGTGTAATCCTCTGTGCCGGCCGCGGCCCTGAGAATCAGGTTTATAAAATAAATCGGGTTCGTTAAAAAAACTGAAACGAAGTATACCAGATCAATCGGGTAAAGGTAATATTTTTTTTAACCCCTTGTTTTTCCAGCGATCCGGTATTTTAAGGGATCTGAAAAGCCTATTTTTTCCGCCATCCTCCGATGAGATGAAGGTGAAGGTGGAATATTTCCTGGCCGCCGCCTTTTTCAACGTTAAACAGCAGCTTGTATCCGGATTCATTCACCCCCTCTTTTTTAGCCATATCTGCGGCAAGGGGAAACAGGCCCCCCACAAGGGATTCATGTCCGGATTCAAGGTCGTTTATACTGCGGATATGCCGTTTGGGTACAAGAAGCAGATGGACAGGCGCAGCCGGATTGATATCCCTGAACACAACGTAATCCTCATCTTCATACAGGAACTCACTGGGAATTTCCCGGTTTACAATTTTACAGAACAGGCAATCATCAGACATTGTTTTCTCCTATTTAAATTACGATTCTAATTTGTCGATCTCTTCCATGAGTTTTTCCATGGCTGTGGTGGCGCTGTCCTGAAGAAAGATATCCGTTACCCCTGAGGTGTATTCCGAAGGCACGGGATTTATTTCTATAATCCGGGCGTTTGAAGATTTGGCACGGGACGGAATCATATTTGCCGGCGCAACGGTTCCGGTGGTTCCGATCAGGATCATGCAGTCGGTCTTTTCAGCCTCTTCAAAGGAGCAGGCAGCGGCAACCTCGGGAATAGGTTCCCCGAAAAAAATAACATCGGGCTTGAGTACCCCGCCGCACCCCCCGCAGGCCGGCGGCAGGCGGTTCATGTCCACCTCGGCTGCGGCAAACCGGTTCCCGCAGGACAGGCAGATAATTTTCTTCAGGGATCCGTGGAATTCATAAACGATTTTACTTCCCGCATCACTGTGAAGGTTATCCACGTTCTGGGTGACCACGGCTGTCAGCAATCCCCTGGCCTCCATTTCAGCCAGTGCGTAATGGGCGGCATTGGGAAGGACCTGGCCGAAAAGGTCATAAAAGATATCCCGGATAGCGGCCCAGGAATGGGCGGTGTTCTCCATGAAGTACTGAATGTCAAAGGTGGTCGGGTCATACTTGTTCCAGAGCCCGTTTTCCCCCCTGAAAGGCGGGATACCGCTCTCAACGGAGATCCCCGCACCGGTAAACGCCACACAGCGCGTGGCGGCAACAATGGTTTCAGCTGCTTTTTTATAGTCGCTCATATCAAATCCATCACCTCCACGGTATTGGTCCACAGATCTGCGATCAGCAGTTTATTCCGCAATACCTCTCCTTTGCCCAGCAATATTTTCAGGGTCTCCGAGGCCTGAAGAGAGGCGGTAAACCCTGCACAGAAGGAGATGTTTCCGGTCCGGGTTTCAATGCCCCTGCCCGGATCATCCCCGCTGGTTTCCGGCCTGCCGTAAATCAGTTCAAACCCCCTGTCTCCGGGAAAAATCACGGTGACCTGACCGGTGACACCGGCAATGGCACCGGATACCAGCGGAATATTCAGGGAGCCGGCTGCATCCTGGAGCAAAAACCGGGAGTGAATGGTGTCCAGGCAATCCACAACCAGGTCAGTGCCCTCAAGCAGGTCTGCCAGATTATCCTCCCGGATAAAGGCATGGTGGACAGAAACCTCTACGCCTGAGTTGATCAACCCCACACGTTTGCCTGCCTCTTCAGCCTTGGAATTTCCCAGGACATCCTCCCGGCTCAACAACTGCCGGTTGAGATTCGTGGCATCAAAACAATCCCCGTCAACCAGGGTCAGCCGGCCCACGCCTGTTCTTGCAAGAAACTCACACACCCCGCCGCCAAGGCCGCCAAGGCCGATGACGGCCACATGGGCCTGTCCCAGTTTTTCCTGGTCTGCCCGGCTCAGCGTATTAAAATTCCTCGCGTATCTTTCCCCCGGGTCAATCGGATCAATCGGGTCAATCGGATCAGTAGTCATCTACCCTCCCCCCACAGGCGGAAACAGGCCGAGCCTGTCCCCTTCATTCAGGACCTGTGCTGCCGCGGCTTTTTTCCCATTGATAAAAATCAGCTTCACCGTCTCCCCGGGAATGCCGAGATCCCGGATCAATTTTTCCACACTGGTCCCCTCTGCCACTTCAACCGCACCGCTTCCGCAGGGATGGTATTTGGACAGGGTGACAAAGAGCTTGAGATCTATCTGAATCATTTGGGTTTACACTTTTTCCTTTGGCTGTTATTTATTGGGCATAGTATAGAGGACATCAGCCAATTTGTATATGACTTTAAGGCAAAAGAAAATCCATGAATGCGTCAAAAAAAGAGACCCCGATAACCAAGCAGACAGATGAAAAAATAAGTGTGGAACAACTGGCCCGGAACCTTGCCGGTTTTGCCATTGACCGGACTGATCTGGGCGAACTGATGGCGGCTTTGCCAAGGGAAAACAAGCTTAACGTGACCACGGTTGAGTATGAGCTTGGCATCCTGAAAATTCTCTCCGTTGGATGGGCCATTGCCTTTTATATGGCGGCCTCGGACAAAAACAAGGCTCCGCTGACAGAGACTTACTGGGAAATGATCCGGGAAATTTCCCAGAATATATCCACCCTGACCGAGACCACCACCGGCACCCGGATCGACTACTTTAATATTTTAAAAGAGAGGCTGGAGACCTATGTCAGCCGGATGCAGGACAATCCGGACCAGGCATCCGAGCCCACGGCTGTTATGGGCCCGGTTTTTGCCCAGGTTTGCAACAGCCCCGGAGATCCCATGGCCATCCTTACCGGCACCAAGATGTTCACTCTGACCCTGGGTGCTGTAAAAGAATACCTGGCCGCTGTTACCCTCGAAGATATTACCATTCATTAACCCTGCCCTGAGGCCCCTATGACTTTTTTTAAAAATTATGCGCTGTTTTTATCCTCTGTTTTTGCTGCCCTTTTGATTTCCGGCTGCGCCAGTTCCGGGCCAAAGTATATTGACCTGGCCTATACAGGCCATCCCGGTTCAGGCAGTACCGGCACCCTGGGCATCAGCCGTTTTGCAGATCTCCGGTCCGGGTTTACCAAAGGGGGGCTCGGACACCGGGTCTTAAACGACAAATCCAAAGAGGTCTTCCTGGTCCAGGGCCTTGACCTGGCCGGCACCCTCACCGATGTCACCCAGGTATACCTTGAAAGAAAGGGCTTTAAAGTCACCCCGGTTCCTGCCTGGACACCGACGCTGGAAGGGCTTTCAGAAACAGGGACAGGCAAAGATCTCCTGGTTACCGGCAATATCAATGCCTGTGAGTGCCGTGCGGTTAAAAAAGGGGCCATTACGGAAATGACCCTGGAAATCGACCTTACCCTTTTTCTGGCAGCCCCTGCCGGTAAAAAGCTGACCACCATCCCCGTGGCCCTGACCCTGGAACGGACAGACGTCAACTTCACCCGGAAAAAGGTGGCTGCCTTTTTTAACGAGACCCTGGCAGAGGTTTTTGAAAAAGCCCTGCCCTTTGATCAGAACTGAACACCTGTTGACAATGAAATATTTTACGCCCCGGATATTGGTCAGAACCATCATCTGGACCAATGTGCTGCTTTTTCTGGTTGCCCTGATTTTTTCCGGAAGCAGTCTTGGGTTTACATTAAATCCCCTGCATGCATTAGCCCCCTCATTTGACGTCCTGATTTTTCTGGGTGGATCAGGTACAATTCCCATTGACAAGTATGATGCCTGGTGGAGTCTTCTCACGGCCAACTGGCTCCACGGCAGCCTGCTTCACATTTTATTCAATATGCTGGCCCTGCGTACGGTGGCCCCCCTGGTAATCAACGAGTTCGGCATGTCCCGCATGTTTTCCATCTACACCCTGACCGGGGCTGCGGGCTTCTATGCCTCTTACCTGGGCCAGGTTCCCCTGACCATCGGGGCTTCCTCCGGGCTCTGCGGCCTTATCGGCGCCCTGCTCTACTATGGGAAATCCAGGGGAGGCGAATGGGGGCATCTTGTTTTCAAACAGACAAAGGCCTGGATTATAAGTCTCCTGCTCATCGGTTTTCTGATTCCCAACATAAACAACTGGGGACACGGCGGAGGACTTTTGGCAGGCATTGTCCTGGGCTGGGCCATGGGGTACAGAGAAAAAAGAAAAGAGAGATTGGGCGACCATATCCTCGGAACGGCCATGGGGCTTGTCACCCTCGCCCTGTTGATCCGGACCGTGCTGGAGGGCGTGCGCCTGATTTTCTTCTAAACCGGATCTTCCTGCCAAAAAAAATTCCGAAATTTACAATATTGTCTTATCCGGGTTTATGGGCTACAATAACCGATTAATCGTACGTTCTGAAGTTTATTGAAATAGTATTGGATTTTTCTCATGATTGAACTGCCGCCCGTCCTCAAAGGGCTATCTCCGATTTTCTTATTGTTTCTGTCCATGGCATTATTGTTCGGTGCCGTAAGGCGATACCTTGATGAATATGCAGGAAAATACTCTGGGGTGATAACAGGGCTTTTTTTCGGGCTTGCAGCCATGATCAGCATGTCCATGGGTGTTCTCCTGCCCTCTGGTGTGCCGGTGGACGGCCGCCTGATGATGGTCGGGCTGTCAGGGGCATACGGGGGCATTGCCAGCGGAATTACCACAGCATCTATTGCGACCCTGTATCACCTGTTGCAGGGAGCCGATAATTTGGCTGCTGCTTTTGTCTGCGTAACGGGAAGCTGCCTGATCGGCCTCCTGTTTTACCGGTACAGGAAACCTGAACCGGCTCCGTTCTCCCCTTTTACCCTTGCCCTCCTCGGTGTTTGCCTTGCGGGATACGTTCAACTGGCAGCCCTGCTCTTTTTACCGGCTGAAATCTGCCTGCCCATTTTAAAGGCCCTGTCCCTGCCTGCCTTTATTGTATACCCTGCCGCCATAAGCCTGATGGGATACATCTTCAACCGCCAGCGCCTCCAGGATAAGCTGACCAGGGACCTGGCCCTGAGCCACAACCGGATGGAATCCCTTGTGGCCGAGCGTACCTCAGACCTTGCCGGCAGTAAGGAAAAATATACCAATCTTGCCCGGGCCGCCTTTGAAGGCATCGTGATCTCGGAGCGGGGCATCATTGTTGAAGTCAACAACAGCCTGTGCCGGATGACAGGCTACTCCCCGGAGGAAATCATCGGCAGGCCGGCAGTGGACCTTATCGCCCCTGAAGACCGGGAGTTCGCCCGGCAGCGGGTATCACAGGGATCGGAAAACCTGGCTGAACTCTTTTGCCTGAGAAAAAACGGAAGCCTTTTCCCGGCGAAATCCAGGCAAAGATGTTTGAGTACAAGGGAAGAAGGACCAGGGTAGCGGCATTGCGGGACATCAGTGAACGGAAAAAGGCGTCGCAGGCATTAAAAGAGAGTGAACAGCTATACAAGGCGCTCTTTGAAAAAAACACCACTGTTATCCTGCTCATTAATCCGGGAGACGGTCATATTGTGGATGCCAATCCTGCGGCCTGCGCCTTTTACGGATATGACAGGGCAGATCTGACCCGGATGAAAATTTCAGAGATCAACCAGCTCACCCCTTCGCAAGTCAAGATGGAAATGGCCATGGCCCAGTCCGAGCAGCGGCAGTACTTTAACTTCCGCCACCGGATATCAACCGGCCTGGTGCGTGATGTGGAGGTATACAGCGGACCTGTACAGGTGCACGACAGGCCGCTGCTCTGCTCCATTATCCACGATATTTCGGAACGCAAGGCCATAGAGGCGGAGCGGGAATCCCTTATCCTGAAACTTAAAAAGGCATTGGAGGAAATCAAAACCCTTAAGGGCATCGTACCCATCTGCTCCAGCTGTAATAAAATCAGGGATGACCAGGGGTATTGGAACCGGCTGGAAGCCTATATCGAAGAAAGATCCCATGCCTCTTTCAGCCATGGAATCTGTCCGGACTGTTCGGATAAACTTTACGGCGAAGAGGAGTGGTACGATGAAAACAAAGCAGATAAAAAATGAATTTTGCAAGCCGGGCAAAACCTCTGAAAAGGCTGTTCACCAGGGTTTTTACACTAATATTACACGGACCGGCTTGAAATCAAAACCGGGCTGGCTTATATGATGAACATGAACTTTCAAAATCCAAAAATCGCGGTTGTCTCCATGGCGGGCATCTTTCCCGGTGCCCCTGATACGGATACATTCATTGCCAATATACTGGCAAAACAGGGGGCTGTTGTAAAAGTTCCGGGCCACAGGTGGGCCGCCCCGTCACAGGTAATGGTGTCCGGGAGCGATACGGCCTTGCAACCGGACCGGGCAGCCTCGGACCGGGCCGGCCTGATCACGGATTTTCAGTTTGACCCGTCCGGATTTGATATGGACCGGGAGTTGCTGGAAAACCTGGACCCCGTACACCAGCTGGTATTATCCGCCGGAAGGGAGGCGGTCGGGCAATGCCGCCTTTCAGCAAGTGTTAAGGAAAGGACAGGGGTGATCCTGGCAGCCATTGCCCTGCCCACGGACAGGTCCTCGAAGATCTGCCATGACATTTACCTGGAACCCCGGCCGGCCCCCCTCTCCCGGTATGACGCTTTGGGAGCCACCGTGGTTTCCACGCCGGCAGGCATCCTTGCAGGTGCAATGGGGCTCCGGGGGGGATGCTTTACCCTTGATGCGGCCTGCGCCTCTTCCCTGTTTGCCATTAAGCTGGCCTGTGAGCACCTGATGCTGAACAAGGCCGATGCCATGGTGGCCGGCGGGGTGTCCAGGCCGGACTCCCTGTATACCCAGGTGGGCTTTACCCAGCTCCAGGCGCTCTCCCCCACAGGCAGATGCGCGCCTTTTGACAAAGGCGCAGACGGGCTGGTGGTGGGAGAAGGGACCGGGCTTCTGGTGTTAAAAAGACTGGAGGACGCCCTGGCCTGCGGAGATACGATCCACGGGGTGATCACCGGATGGGGTGTTTCCAACGATATTGAAGGCAACCTTGTGGCACCGGCATCCGAGGGCCAGGTCCGGGCCATGATGAAGGCCTATGAAATGGCGGGCTGGTCGCCGGCAGAGATTCAGTTTATGGAGTGCCACGGATCAGGCACCCCTAAGGGCGACCAGGTTGAAATAACCAGCATAAAGACGCTTCTCAACCAATTCGGCTGTCCGGATACGCCCCTTTCCATCGGATCGGTAAAATCCACCGTCGGCCACCTTTTGACAGCAGCCGGCGCAGCCGGGTTTATCAAGACCCTCAAGGCCATGCAGTTAAAAACCCTGCCCCCCTCTTTGAATTTCTCAGCCCCCCCGGAAGAGAGTCCCATACACGGTTCCCGGATCAAGGTCCAGTCAGATCCCGGCCCCTGGGAAGCCGGATCATCACCGCGGCGGGCAGGTATTTCCGCATTCGGATTCGGCGGCATCAACGCCCATATCCTGGTTGAGGAATTCCTCCCGGAACCGGTGCCCCATGTGGTTCCGGACTCCCTTCCGGAACCGGAAAAGGAGACTCCCCTGGCAATTGTCGGGATGGATGCCCTTTCAGGGGCAGTCAAAAACCTGGATGACCTGGAAAGACTGATATTCGGGGAGGTATCCTGCAAACCGCTGCCTGCTGCCCCGAGGTGGCGCAGGACCGCCCACCTGGATTCACAGACCCGGGATACCCGTGCATTGTTTATCGACGCCCTTGAACTGGATTTAAAATCCTTTCACATCCCCCCAAACCAGATGCCGGATATTCTGCCCCAGCACCTGGCCATGCTCAAGGTTGCCAAAGGGGCGCTGACAGATGCAGGCATTCAGCCCAGGCCGGACCGGGACGCTCCCCCCCGCCACCGTATGGGCTGTGCCATGGGCATTGATTTTGACTTCGGGGCAACGGACTTTTACCTGCGCTGGCACCTCCATGACCTGCCCGGGAACACGCTGGACCAGATCAGCCCGGCCCTGAGTTTTGACAGAACCCTTGGGGCGCTCGGCGGTATTGTGGCGTCCAGGGTTGCCAGGGAATTCAAACTGGGCGGCCCGTGCTTTACCCTCTCAGCCGGACCGGCATCAGGAATGAAGGCCGTTGAAACCGCCCTTCACTCCCTGGGCAGCGGTGAAACCGATATATTTTTATGCGGGGCTGTGGACCTGGCCGGAGATATACGCAGTTTTACGGTAAACCACACCCTTTCCGCTGTGGATGAGGCGATCTGGCCCTCCGAAGGCGCTGCTGCAATTGTGCTCAAGCGGCTGGACAGGGCGATTGAAGACCAGGACAGGATTTACGGAGTCATTACCGGCGCAGGAAGCGCTTCCGGAGCAAATATTGACGGCGGTGCCGGGTATCAGCCACAGGTTGAGAAATCCGATGCCTATTCCGCTTCCCTGAAACAGGCACTAACCCGGTCAGGCGCAGATCCGGCGAATTTGTCCATGATTACCGTACAGGGCCATCCTGACAATCCCAACGGACAATCCGAACGGCAGGGCATACACAGCCTTACCCAAAGCCCGGCCGGCTCTTCTGTGCCGGGAACCGGGGGAGGTACGCCCCGGATATTCTGCCCGGCCCTGGCCTTTGGTGATACAGGGGCGGTATCAGGCCTGTTCTCCATCGTGGCCACCAGCCTCAGCATATACCACAGGAAACTGCCCGTGCACATATCTGACGGCACCGGGGACAAAGAGCCGTTTAGAGCGGCAGTGGGCAGCCTGACGCCTGACGGGGCCAGCGCCCATGTGATCCTCTCTTCCGCCAAAACGAAACAGCCTGGCCCGGAAAGAGTTTATGACACCAAGGCGCCTGATCTTCTGATCCCGGTGACCCGGGCCCCGATCCCGGAAGATCTTGTCCGGATGATTTCTGAACGATATCCAGCAGCTTCAAAGGATCAGGTAACCCAAGATGATTTTACAGGGCAGCCGGAGCCCGGTGCAAACCTGGCAGATCCGGATCTTCTCATCCGCACCCAGGAAATCACCGCCAGGACCCATGAGCGGTTTCTGGAATTCTCCAGCAGTAATCTGGCTGAGATGGGCCGGCAGCTGGCAGTCCTGGCCTCAGCAGATCCTGTATCAGCCGGAAATATCCAGGTGTTAGAGAATCAAGATACAACAGGTGTCCGGCCTGCAGAAAACAGTCATGAAATTCAAACCGCAGATGCCCTCCCCCAAAAGGTCTTTCTCAGTCGTGACAAATGTCTGGAATATGCCGTAGGGAAAGCAGGCAATGTACTCGGCCCGGAATTTGACATCATTGATACCTACCCTGTCAGGGTAAGGCTGCCGGATGAACCGCTGATGCTGGTGGACCGGATTATGGATATCCAGGGGGAGATGCTCTCCCTGACTTCCGGAAAGATCATTACCC
>JAKSAX010000535.1 GCA_022361395.1 Desulfobacterales bacterium
GCACACGTGAAAGTATGTCTCTTTGCCTAAGTATTAAACTGAATAAACCAGATTTATCTTTTACCATAAAATTCAGCAGTTAATCAATCCTGTTTAATTTATTTTTCAAAACCGCCGGGATCATTTCCCTCCGAAACCGGTGTCCGGCAATCCATGACCGGATCATATTTCTTTTTTGCAAGGCTTAAATGCACCTGCATCTTCGCGGTTTCCCGGAGCGGTAACAGGGACCGGGAAAGCCGGTTCAGCATCTCTCCCGCGTTTTTCGCAGTTCAAACAGTTCTATGCTTAAGTTTCAGTTTCTCGGATGAAAGGCCTGGTGCATCCTTATCAGGTACTCTTTTGAGATATGGGTATAGATCTGTGTGGTTGAAATATCTGAATGCCCGAGCATGGTCTGAACGGATCTTAAATCTGCGCCGCCCTCCAGCAGGTGGGTGGCAAAGGAGTGGCGGAGGGTATGGGGGGTGACCTGCCGGGACAGGCCTGCCAGGGCCGCATATTTTTTGATGATTTTCCAGAACGCCTGCCGGGTCATGGGGTTTCCCGCCCGGGCCACAAAGAGGTAATCACTCCGGACATGTTTCAAAAGCTGAGGCCTTATCGTATCCATCCATTGCCGGAGAATTTTCTGGGCCTTGGAACCAAACGGTACTATCCGTTCTTTTGATCCCTTGCCCGTTACCCGGACAAGGCCGGCATCAAGATTGATATCCTGGATTTTTAACTGGATAAGCTCCGACACCCTGAGGCCTGCACCGTACATGATCTCTATCATGGCAATGTTTCTGAGGGATTTGGGCTGTTCGGGGTTTCCGGCATTGATGAGGGCTTCAACCTCCGGAACAGAGATAATCTTGGGAAGGCTCTGACCTGTTTTGGGGAGGTCCACATCCTTGAAAGGGTTGGATTTGATCTGTTTTTCCCCGGACAGGTACCTGTAAAATCCCCTGGCGGTAATAAGGTGTCTTGCCCTTGACTTCGGGGAGAGGCCTTTCCGGGTCAGGTGGATGAGCCAGGCCAGCACCACGGTGCTGTCCACCATGGCAACGTTCCGGATCTCCTTTTTTTCCATAAAGGAAGAAAATTCGGCCAGATCAGCGGAATAGGCATCGATGCTGTTGGCTGCCAGCCCCTTTTCAATGACGAGGTAGTCAAGGTATGCGTCAATCAGTTCATTCATGGTGCCTATTGAAACAATTCAGATATGCATCTGAATCCGATGGTATTGGAGGTAAAATCCTTTCTGTACAACCCTCTGGAGCTGATTGTAATGTCCTGCCCGGCATTCCAGGCCCCGCCTTTCGCCACATTGTACCGGCGCTTGTCACGGGTTTTAAACGGGGGACGTTCGCTGTCCGACGTCCACTCCATGACGTTGCCAAGCATATCTGCCATGCCGAATTCATTTGCAAAGGCATCATAAGTGTCCACGGGGCTGGTATCGGAGATTCCCGTTTTTTCAATGTTGAGGCCCTGCGGATCAAATTGGTTGCCCCAGGGGAACTTAAAGCCCAGGTCGGTCCTGGCCGCCGATTCCCACTCCGCCTCCGTGGGCAGCCTCCGGCCGATCCATGAGGTATAGGCCAGTGCATCTTCCACACTCACCTGGACAACAGGGTGGTTTCGTTTTTCATGGAGGGTTGACCCCGGTCCTGTTGGCTGGTACCAGCAGGCCCCCTTTACATCTTTTGAGCCGGCCTGTTTGTTCCAGGATGCCGTATTGCCCTTTTTTTCGTATCGCGCACTGTAAACCACACCGAATCCTTTTTTTTCAGCAGTGGTCACATAACCGGTCTGCTCGATAAAAATCTCAAACAGGGCATTGGTTACCGGATACTTAGCCATGTAGACCAGGGGCATTTCAAATTGCTGTAATTCCAGGCTTGCCTTAAGGGCTTTTTTGGTGCCGACAGTATAAGTTCCTTCGGGGATTTTTATATAGGCATTGAACTTTTTTTCCCGTTCGCCAAGGGTATCGTCAAAATGCTCTGCAAGCTCCCGGGCATTTCTGAAATCCTCAAGTGCCTGGAGTTCTTCTTCATCAAGCTCGTCAACCTCTTCCAGCTCTTCATCTTCATCAAGCTCAATCTCTTCGACATCTTCGTCCTCATCCAGCTCGATTTCTTCAATATCCTCGTCCTCGTCGAGCTCGATCTCTTCGATGTCTTCGTCTTCATCCAGTTCTATCTCTTCAAGGTCTTCATCCTCATCAAACTCAACCTCTTCGATTTCCTCATCTTCGCCGAGTTCAACCTCTTCAATATCTTCATCAAGTTCATCGACCTCTTCTAACTCTTCATCCTCATCAAGTTCGATCTCCTCGATATCCTCGTCCTCGTCGAGCTCGATCTCTTCGATGTCTTCGTCTTCATCCAGTTCTATCTCTTCAAGGTCTTCATCCTCATCAATCTCAATCTCTTCGATTTCCTCATCTTCGTCGATCTCCACCTCTTCAACCGCGTCTTCTCCCTCACCCTCCAGGATATGACCGCCCAGTTTACTGAGTACTTTTTTAATCTCACTGATGATGTCGACGGATTCATCCTGGGTAACCGAGATGTCGATTTCGTCAAGAAAGTCCGTTACTGCTTTCAGGATATCCGTGGCCTTTGCCAGGTTGATGTCACCGGTTTTTACAGCATCGGTAAATGAGTGAAGCAGGTTGTTCTTTGCCTCTTCGGTCATATCAAAGATATTGGCGTCGGCAATGACGATGTTTTCCTGGTTTAAGCCCTTCTTGACCAGTTTTTTCAGATCTGAGTTGATAGATGATTTAAGGCTGGAAAAATTTCTTCTTTTGGACCTGATTCTGGAGACATCATCCCCCACATCCCAAATCATTTTGACCAGAGTGTCCGTGTCAATGGCCTGAAGCTCCTGCAGGGCCTCTTCCGAGGTGTAGAATGACTGAATTGCCGTGATTGCTTTCTGTTTTACAGATCCCTGCCGGTAGTTCAGCTCCTCAATCGCCTGGGTAAT
Source organism: Desulfobacterales bacterium (assembly GCA_022361395.1). Taxonomy (GTDB): domain Bacteria; phylum Desulfobacterota; class Desulfobacteria; order Desulfobacterales; family Desulfobacteraceae; genus Desulfobacter. The sequence continues at coordinate 2,983 of JAKSAX010000535.1, forward strand.
GCCGGACAGCGTAATGGATACATTGGCCAAAGGGGTGAATCTCCTTATTATCAGTGGTTGATGAGGCTGTATTATGATATAAATATATGATTATTTCAACTGGCTCCCATTATTTCAACCGATTCTTTTTTTGGGAGAAACAACAGCTGTGAAACCTGTGAAAAGCCCTGTTTTTAAACTATTCCGTTGATATTTTTTTAAATTATGCTAAAAATATACGAATATGAGTAAAGTACTGACAATTTCCGGGCAGCGGGGCGGTTCCGGGAAAAGCGTGACCGCCTTGAACCTTGCCGTTTCTCTGGGCCTTTATGAGAAAAGAGTGTTGCTGGTTGACTGTGATCCCCAGGGATGCGTGTCTGAGTGGTCCGGCGCCAACGCCACAGGATATCCCTTTGACCTGGCCTCGGTATTAACCGGCAAGGCCACCACCATAGAGGCCATATCAAAGACGGAGTTTACCTGCCTGGATATTCTTCCGGCCGGGTTCAACCTGTTCCAGGTGGCGTTGAAATTATCCCGGCTGGTGGCCAATGAAAAAATTTTAAGGCTGCTCATGGAAGATATCCGGAATGACTATGATTTTATCATTCTGGATTCTCCCCCGTCTTACGGGTATTTGAGCATTGCCGCCCTGACTGCCGCGGACTGGCTGCTGGTTGCCGTGCCTCCCCGGGATCAATGGGTGGAGGATTTTCACTCCCTGCTGAAATCCATCCAGTATATCAGGCAGACCCATGATACGCGCCTGAAAATTGCAGGGCTTCTCTTTAACCGGCGCCAGAGCCTTGAAGAGATCCAGGAGGGACTGACCGATCAACACCTGGCAGGTACCCGGAACCTGATTTACGATACGATAATTCCCAGGGACGAAGCCGTTGACCAGGCTATCAATAAAAAAATACCCCTGGTGCTCAATGATATCAAGTCCCCGGCAGCAGATGCCTATCTCCAGGCTGCCCGGGAAGTCATACTTGCGTTTACTTAAAATTTGAGGTGATCCAGTGAAGCTTACGAATCCGGAAACCATCCAGGAAAGTGAAAAAGAGTTCATAGATACCATTAACGCCGAGCTTGACTGGGATGCCATAGAAAAGATGCTGCTTGATAAGCACGGGTTTGTGGTCCAGGAGGATGTGGATTATAAAGAGGGTAACCTGGTTGTTCACAACAATCAGATCGCCTATAAATTCGAGTTTGAGATCAAGGTGCCTTTATCCGTTATTTTCAACCGGGAAGGCGAATGCCTGGATATCTCAACCCAGAGAGATGAGCCTGATGAGGATATCGAGCCCATGGAAGGGCCTGTTGATGAGATGGATGAAACCGATACCGATGCCGCACCGAAAGTCCCGGGCAAAGCCGGGGAGATGGCATCGGAAATCGCAGACATGATCTCTGAAATCAATAAAGAAGGGGAGTAACGGATTATGGAACCGGTACCGGGCAGTGAGGCAAGCCAGGAGTATATCAGAAATCAGCTGGATGAGATTCTGGCCAGGGAGATTACGTCTTTTATTGATGTGGATTCGGATGCCGCGATGATGACATTCAATCTGGCAACCATATCCTGTATTACCATCATTGTTGAGCGGGAGAGGGAGATCAAGCAATATGCGGATTTCCCGCCGGAACGCTACAACAGTGAATCCTTTGCCTCAGAGCTGGTAGACATTGGCCTGGATAATGACAGCTACCTGGAAAATGCCATCAGCATTTCATTGAAATCCGGTTATATCAGCAGCCTTGAGTCCGGAGAACTCAAGGCGGAGATGCCTGCCTTTATGATGGCGGGTTTCCTGGATTCCATGTTTCCGGGCATGCAGGGATTAAATCTTATCGCCTTTGTTCTTCAGATGTACGATGAGGTGGATTCAGGACGCAAAAGCCTGGAACTGGCCAAGCAGAGCTTTGAAACCTCCCTGAAAACCCGTGGCGTGGCCGTCACCCATGACAATGCCGAAAAACGGGCCAGTGAACTGGCCGCAGGGAGGCAGAACGCCAACACGGTTCAGGCCAAGGCGATTTCGAAAAAGCTCAAAAAAGAGAACCTGAACCGGCTGTCCAGGCTGATTAAAACCAGAAAGAAACGGACAGGCGAGTACCAGGAAAAAGTCAAGATCCAGAATGTCTTTGATAAAGGCCCGACAAAAGAAGAGCTTGAGGCGGAAAAACGGGAGATCCGGCAGGCTGAGGAAGCTGCCAGGAAAGCAGCCGAGCTTGCAAGGGAACTTGCTGAAAAGGATGAAAAGATAAAAGAGGCTGAAGTGGCGGCCCAGGAACTGGCCCAGCAGCTGGATGACCTTGAGGAAAAAGAGAAAAATCTTGAACTGGCCAGGGAAGAGGCCAGAGTTGCCAAGGAAAAGGCTGCTATGCTCGAAGCCCGTGAGGCTGAGATGGCTGAAAAAGAGGCACGCCTGAAAGAACTGGAAGAAAAGATCCGCCTTAAGGAAGAAGAGGCAAAACAGGCAGAAGAGGCCAGGCTAAAGGAAAAAGAAGAGGCTAAACTTCCCGGCAAAGAAGACGATATTGAATCCCGGATTGCCGCATTTGAACAGGAGCTTGCCATGCCTTGCCCCCTGTGCGCAACAGGTAAGGTAGAGGAAAAAACAACGGAAAAAGGAAAAGCCTTTTTTACCTGCAATCAGGAAGACTGCAGGTTTGTCTCCTGGGATAAACCCTATCATTTTCCCTGCCCGCTGTGTAAAAATCCTTTCCTGACCGAAGTGGATTTCCCCACCGGAGAAAAAGGGCTCAAATGCCCCAGGGCAGCATGTTCCTACAACCAGAACAACCTGCTGGAGCCCCAGCAGCACATGGCAGTTGCGGCTGAGGCTGCAAAACCTAAAAAGAAAAAGAAAATCGTCAGGAGAAAAAAGAGGCGGTAATGAATTCCCAATTTATGGATGAGCGGCTTTTGCAGATTGATGCAAAGGTCAGGCAAGGCTCCCGTCTTTCAAAGGAAGACGGGATTTGCATTTATGATACCCAGGATTTGATCGGCCTTGGCCGGATTGCCGATTTTGCACGGCAGGCCCGTCACGGCAAAAAAGCCTACTATGTATACAACCAGCACCTGAACTATACCAATATATGTAAAAACCGGTGTAAGTTCTGCGCCTATGCCAAGGATGACGGTGAGACCGGGGCCTATGTCTGGTCCATGGAAGAGATCGAGAAACGGCTGATGGAGCGGATTGATGAACCCGTGTCCGAGCTTCACATCGTGGGCGGCCTCAATGAAGACCTAAGCTTTGGCTATTTTATCGATCTGCTTAAAACCGTCAGGCGTGTCAGGCCTAATGCCGCCATAAAGGCATTCACCTGCGTGGAAATTGACTACCTGTCAAATCTTTCGGGCCTGAGCCTTGAAGAAACGGTGGCGGAGCTGAAAGCCGCAGGACTGGATATGATGCCGGGAGGCGGGGCTGAAGTGCTGAATTCAAGGGTGCATGACGAGTTGTTTCCCAAAAAGATCGGTCACGAGCGCTGGCTTGAAATCGTTAGGGCGGTACACAAGGCCGGTATAAAGACAAATGCCACCATGCTGTACGGCCATATCGAGACCATGGAAGAACGGGTGGAACACCTGATGTCTCTGCGCGGCATCCAGGATGAAACCAGCGGCTTTTCCGCCTTTATTCCCCTGGCTTTCCACTCCCGGAACACGGAACTGTCAGACCTGCCCGCCACAACTGCCATGGATGACCTGAAAAATGTGGCTGCCGCACGGCTCATGCTTGACAACTTTGACCATATCAAGGCCTATTGGGTGATGATCGGGGAGTCCCTGGCCCAGGTGGCGCTGAACTTCGGCGCCGATGACCTGGACGGGACCATTATCGAAGAGCGGATCACCCATACCGCCGGGGCGAAATCCGCCAAAGGCCTGACTAAAGAAGAGATGGAGACCATGATTCATGCTGCCGGATTCGAACCTGTCCAGCGGGACTCCTTTTATAATCCGGTACAAGGATAAATTATGGATAAGATCATTGAAAAGATAAACAGCCGCCGGCGGATCTCCGGTGAGGAGGCGCTTGAACTCTTCCGGCAGGCCGACCTGGTGACCCTTGGGAGCCTGGCAAACCAGAGACGGTTTCACTTTCACCCTGAAAAAGAGGTGACCTTTGTGGTGGACCGGAATATCAACTACACCAATGTCTGCGTGTCCGGCTGCCGCTTCTGTGCCTTTTACGCAAAACCCGGGGACAAGAACGGATATATCCTCACCCATGAAGAACTGGGAGAAAAAATTCAGGAAACCCTTGACCTGGGGGGGACACAGATCCTGCTCCAGGGGGGGATGCACCCGGATCTGGGCATTGATTTTTATGTGGATATGCTCAGGTATATCAAGGATAATTATGAGATCCACATCCACGGGTTTTCACCGCCTGAAATAGATTTTATCGCTGAAAAATCGGGGCTGTCCGTCCGGGAGACCATTACTGTCCTCAAAGAGGCGGGGCTTGCCTCAATTCCGGGCGGAGGAGCGGAGATTCTCAGTGACGATATAAGGCAGCAGGCCTCTCCCCATAAATGCGGGGCGGCAACCTGGCTTGAGGTCATGCGCCAGGCCCACCTACAGGGTATGCGTTCCTCTGCCACCATGATGTTCGGCCATCTGGAGGATGATCGTCATATCATCGAACACCTGGGCCGGATAAGGGCTCTCCAGGATGAAACCAAAGGGTTTACCGCATTTATCCCATGGACCTTTCAGCCCGGCAATACCAGGATCAGCGTCAGGAAAAAGACCAGTGCCGAATATTTGAAGGTCCTGGCCCTAAGCCGCATTTTTCTGGATAATATTGACAACATCCAGGCCTCCTGGGTAACCCAGGGAGATAAGATCGCCCAGGTTGCCCTGTTCTTCGGTGCCAACGACATGGGGTCCACCATGATTGAGGAGAATGTGGTGGC
>JAKSAX010000267.1 GCA_022361395.1 Desulfobacterales bacterium
AAGGATACGGACCAGGAACTGCTCATTCTCTGCCTGGCAGATCATCTGGCCTATGAAACCGGGTACGGGTTTTTGGGGGCAGAGGGGCAGCGCCTCCAGGAAAAGGCCGGGGATAAACCTAAAGAAGATGCCGGGGAAGACAAGGAAACCGGGCAGGACGAGGCGCTGGAGCGGATTAAGAACCTCAGCGCTCTCAAGCTTCTGGGAATGACGCCGGAGGCGGTGTACGCCATAGGCGAACAGATCCAACCCATGATCAAGGAATCTGCCGGCGCATTCTAGCTGCTTAAGGCCGCCCGGAAACGGCGGAAACGCTGGTTTCCCGGCTGAGCAGGGATATATTTTTGCGCTCCGGCTTTTCACTGAATTCCGGGCAGAGAATCATGTCCTGTCCGGGCAAACTCTAATAATCTATTGCGGTGCCTGTACCCGTTCTTCCGGGTATGCTTTATCAATTCCGGTTCCTTCCATATGTTTCATTTACACCCTTCTGTAAATCTGTCATTTGCAGGCGTTCTGCCATTAATCACTAATAGTTAAATTTTTCTTATTATTTTGTTGAAAATTATGAATTTGACTTAATAAACGTGTTTCATTAATTTAATCTGAAATACTGAAATGTTTGCTAATTTATTTTTTTACCAAAAAACAAGGAGCGAAGATGGACAGATTTAAGTTTCATGCACCGGATGAGTACCGTAAAAATGCCTGGATTAAAACCTTGGAAGAATACGAGACAATGTATCTTCGCTCCATAGAAAAACCGGATGAATTCTGGGCGGATATGGCCGGCCGGTTTCACTGGGAAAAAAAATGGGATACGGTCCGCAACTATAATTACAGCCTGTCAAAGGGGCCTGTTCAAATAGAGTGGTTTAAGGGCGGCAGGACAAATATTTCCTACAATTGCCTTGATCGTCATCTAAAAGACCGCGGGGACCAGACCGCGCTGATCTGGGAGGGAAACGGGATTGGCGAAGACTGCGAAATATCCTATGCAGAACTGCACAAAAAAGTCTGCCGGTTTGCCAATGCATTAAAATCCAGAGGGGTAGGGAAAGGCGACAGGGTGGCCATGTACATGCCCATGATCCCGGAGCTTTGTATCGCCATGCTGGCATGTGCCCGTATCGGTGCCGTTCACAGCATTGTTTTCGGCGGTTTTTCCGCCGAAGCACTCTCAGACCGCATCATGGACAGCAGGTGCAGGGTCCTGGTTACAACCGACGGTGTCATGCGCGGTCCCAAGGCTGTTCCCCTGAAACAGAATGCGGATCAGGCCCTGGCCTTGTGCGGGGAAAAAGGCCATGTGCTGGACTGGTGTTTTGTGGTGGAACGTACCGGTTCGGATATTGAAATGAAACCGGGCAGAGACCTGTGGTGGGCAGACGAGACGGCCGGACAGCCTGAAGAATGCCCGGTGGAATGGATGGATGCGGAAGACCCGTTGTTTATACTGTATACCTCCGGTTCCACCGGTAAACCCAAAGGGGTGCAGCATAATGTGGGAGGGTACATGGTCTATACCGGAATATCCTTCCGTTATGTTTTTGATTACCATGATAACGACGTATACTGGTGTACGGCCGATATCGGCTGGGTACCCGGCCACAGCTACATCGTCTACGGCCCCCTTTCCCAGGGCGCCACAAGCCTCATGTTTGAAGGGGTTCCCAACTACCCGGACCCGGGCAGGTTCTGGGCCACGGTTGAAAAATGGAAAGTCAATCAGTTCTATACCGCGCCCACGGCGATCAGGGCGTTAATGGCCCACGGCAGTGAGTGGGTTGAAAAGTATGATCTCTCTTCTCTGAGGGTGCTGGGATCCGTGGGAGAACCCATTAACCCGGAAGCATGGAAGTGGTATTTTAAATATGTGGGCAGGGAAAAATGCCCCATTGTGGATACCTGGTGGCAGACCGAAACCGGCGGAATCATGATCAGCGCCCTGCCCTACGCCATTGACCAGAAACCGGGTTCTGCAACCCTGCCTTTCTTTTCAGTGAATCCTGTGATCTTAAATGAACATGGCGAACCGATGGAAGGCCCCTGCGACGGTATCCTGGCATTTAAAGAGCCTTGGCCCGGGCAGATGAGAACCGTTTACAATAATCACGACAGGTTTGAAAAAGTATATTTCCGGATGTTTGACGGGTACTACTTTGCCGGTGACGGATGCCGCAGGGATGAGGATGGGTACTATTGGATTACCGGCCGGGTGGATGATGTGATTAATGTGTCCGGCCACAGAATGGGAACCGCAGAGGTGGAAAGCGCCCTGGTCAGCCACAGCGACGTGGCTGAAGCCGCTGTGATCGGATTTCCCCACGATATCAAAGGTCAGGGGATTTATGCCTTTGTCACCCTCAATGTCAACACGGTTCCGGGTGATGAGCTGCTGGGCAGTTTAAAGCAGCATGTCAGAAAGGAAATCGGCCCCATCGCCACCCCGGATATTATTCATTTTGCGCCGGCCCTGCCTAAAACCCGTTCCGGAAAAATCATGCGCCGTATCCTGCGAAAAATAGCAAATGACGAAAGTGACAGCCTTGGGGATATTTCAACCCTTTCCGATCCGGAGGTGGTACAGGACCTGATTGAATGCCACAGGGAGTTGACCGGTACCCCGAACACCAGGGGATAGGTCTGCAAGGTTAAAAAAACGCGGCAGGGCCTCCGGGCCTTGCCCGTCTTATTACCATTAGGGCGGATATGCCTGCCCAGGGGCCCTGAAAAAGGGAATTATCTGCCAGGATTCAGCAAAAGCGCTGCCGCAAAGAATAAAAAGGAGATATTCATGAGCTGTGAACATAGAAAATCACAATACCTTGACCTGTTTATAAAAGTTACCAGAACAATTACCTCGTGTCTGGATATTAACGAAGTGTTTGACCTGATTACCCTTAAGCTCGCCGGGATAATCGAGGTGGATGCGGTTACTTTGCGGTTGAGGGATTCGTCAAAGAAGAAGTTAGAGCTGAAGTCCGCTTTCGGGCTGAGTGAGGCATATTTAAACCGGGGAGCCATTGATGCTGAAGAACCCGTGTTCAAAGCACTTGAAGGCGCCCCCATCCTCATTGAACAGGCAGCAGAGGATGCCCGGATTGTTTATAAAGAGGCGACCCGGCAGGAGGGAATCCATACCATATTGGTGATCCCCATTAAAATCCGCGGGGAAGTGGAAGGGGTGCTCCGGCTGCTTACAAAACAGCCCCGGGTATTTGAATCCGAAGAGATCGAATTTGTTTCGGCCATTGCCGAGCAATGCGGCATTGTTATAGAAAACGCCCGCTTTGTACAGCAGCAGGAAACCCAGCTCAACTACTTTGCCATGATCCATGAACTCGGCAAACACATCAATGCCACCCGTGATTTAAGCGATGTCCTTGAGATGATAGTCAAGCGGCTGCCGGAAATCATGACATTGAAAGCGGCCACCATCCGTTTTTTCGAGCAGAAGGGGCGGCTGGAGCTGAAGGCGGCATACGGCTTAAGTGAGGAGTACCTGGCCAGGGGGTCCCTGGACAGAGAGGCGGCCACCTATTACCTGAAGGAAGGTGAACCCATCATCATTCTGGACGCCAAAACCGATGTCCATACCATCTATCACGAGCAGGCCAAGGCCGAAGGTATTGCGACCATCCTGGCCGTTCCCATCTATTGCCGGGACGAGGTGATGGGCATACTCCGCCTGCTGACATCCGAGGTCCGGTACTTTACAGAGGCGGATATCAACTTTGCCATGGCAATTGCCGAGCATTGCGGAATGGCCATTCAAAGAACGATGTAATCCCTAACGTCACAAAAGCCGGGACGGCCCGGATTCAGGGTATAACCCGATCCTGAGGCCGGATATTTTTTCTGCCCGGCTTTTCCCGCTATTTGATAAAACCCTTGATCCTGAGGTTCTGTGGTGTTAACACTCGGAGCAATGTGAACACCACGAACCTTAAGGAAATTCTGATATGCCCTTCCCCGGGAATGCCGCATCTCTGTTTGGCCGCTCTTTTGTCACCACCATTGACTCCCATACCCAAGGCAAGGCCACCTGGCTGATCGCGGACGGATTCCCTGAGATTCCCGTAATGTCCCGGCTGCCCTTGTGGGCGGGGTCGGAGGCAGCGGATCCGTTTCAAAGAGGATATATGATATGATGACCCCCCCTGATATCGTTTTTTACAACGGTGTGCTGCACACCCTGGATGAGCGCTACCCCGATGCAACCGCTCTGGCCGTGACCGGCAGGCATATAACGGCTCTGGGCAGTGACAATGACATTGTTTCCGCAGCCGGCCCGGATACCCGGGTTATAAACCTTGACGGTCAACTGTTGCTGCCCGGGTTCTGGGACACGCATTTTCATTTTTTTGAGTGGGCCAAAAACCTGAACAGCCTGGAGCTGGCAAAGGCGGACTCTTTTTCACGGATGGAGGCCATGATCAGGCAGCGGGCAGCCCTGGCAGATCCCGGAACCTGGATCACGGGCCAGGGATTTAACGAAGCCGAGTGGCCGGAGAACAGGATGCCTGACCGCCATGACCTTGACCGCGCCGCCCCTGATCATCCCGTCTGTATCTGGCGGTGTGACTGCCATCTGGCCGTGGCCAATTCCAAAGCCCTGACCCTTGCGGGAATTGATAAACATTTTATCCCTGCGGACGGTAATGTGATTGACCGGGATAAGAATGGGGAGCCCACAGGTATCCTCAAGGAACTGGCCCCCAACCTGGTCTCGGCCAAGATACCTGAGCTGAGCCGGGCGCAGCTTATGGATAACCTTGAGACGGCCACGGCAAAAGCCCACGGGCTCGGACTGACTGCCATCCACGATATCCGGCTCATGGGCGGGGAAGACGGTGCACAGTCCCTGGCGACCTGGCAGCAGTTTCACAGGGCCGGCAGGCTTAAGCTCCGTTGTCATGTCTCCCTGCCCGGGGAGCGCATTGACGAGGCCTGCAACCTGGGACTGACCACAGGGTTCGGGGATGAGATACTCAGGATCGGCTGGGTCAAGTTTTTTGCCGACGGCGGTATGGGCGCCAGAACCGGATGGATGACAGAGCCTTACCTGGATGCTGAATACGGGATGCCCCTGACCCCTGTGGAGGTGATTGAAAGGGGGGTCACCATGGCAGATCGTGCAGGGCTTTGCTGTATGGTGCATGCCATAGGAGACCGGGCCTGCCGGGAGATGATTTCCCTGTTCGCGCGGGTGGAAGCCCTGGGCCAGAGTAACTGCGCCCTGTCCCACAGGCTGGAGCATATTCAGATGATCCTGCCTGAGGATCTGGACCGGATGTCCCGCCTCAGGCGCCTGACCGCCTCCTGCCAGCCCAACAACCTGAGCCTGGATATTTCGATGATCGACCAGTGTGCAGGGGAGCGGGGGAAGTATGCCTATGCCCTGAAAGCCATTGCAGATACAGGCCTGCCCCTGATTCTCAGTTCGGACGCCCCTGTGGCAGACCCCAATCCCTTTGCCGGGATCTACTCTGCAGTGACCCGGAAACGGATGAACCGGACACCGGAGAAGGGGTGGTATCCCGAACACCGGCTGAGCGTGGAAGAGGCGGTAAAGGCCTATACCCTGACCCCGGCCCGGGTGTCGGGCTGCGGTGATATCCTGGGCTCCCTGACGCCCGGAAAACTTGCGGACCTCGTGGTGGTGGACCGGGATATCTTTCAGGCTGATCCGGATACCCTGGCAGAGGCCCGGGTGACCTG
>JAKSAX010000409.1 GCA_022361395.1 Desulfobacterales bacterium
CATGCTTTTCAAAACAGTGTCAACCACTATAACTCTCTCTTCCACTGGAAGGGATATGATTTCAGTGATCAGTTCTTTTGTTTTCATTTAAATATCATCAAATTAACTATCATTATGTTGCTCCTCCAATATAGGCGTGAATCTTGTAAACATCAAGTTTAGGAAATTTGATTAAAGGCAAAAAATGAATATTGAAATTTAAATTTCTGATATTACGTGCCATGTTATATGCAACTTGGAGCGGTTTGCCGAGGTTTAATCAAAAAGGCCTGTAAGCGGAAACGCCTACAGGCCTTTGTTTTCATGGTGGGCCATCAAGGGATCGAACCTTGGACCTACTGATTAAGAGTCAGTTGCTCTACCAATTGAGCTAATGGCCCATGAAATGAACGCAAGGAAAATACCAGTGATCAGGGGGGATGTCAATGGTTTTTTGCACTGTGAAAGGTAATTTTGAATTTTTGGGAGACAGGCAGAGAAACCGGAAAGGCCGGAGATGTGAAAAAGGGTGTCAGTTCAGATGGTTCTCAGGCTGCGGCTCCTGCTGTTCTTGCGGCTGACTTGAATAAAGCAGTTGACCCCTTAAACCTGAGTTTGATATATTGCAGTGTTTTGGGAATAATTCATAATTATCAAACCTTATAAGGAATAATCATATGGCTAATGTAAAATCACAGACCTTGTTTGAAGCGGCAAAAAATCTGATACCCGGCGGTGTTAACTCACCTGTCAGGGCCTGCGGTTCTGTTGGCGGCGAACCTGTGTTCATTGAAAAGGGTGATAAGGCAAAGCTGTATGATGCAGATGGCAACGGTTATATTGATTATGTGCTTTCCTGGGGGCCTTTGATCCTGGGACACCGGCCGCCCAAGGTGATTGAGGCGTTGAAAGATGTGCTTGAGATCGGGACCAGCTTTGGGGCGCCCACGGCTCTTGAGACTGAGCTGGCGCAGCTGGTGGTGGATATGGTGCCGTCTGTTGATATGGTGCGGATGGTCAATTCAGGCACGGAAGCCACCATGAGCGCCATCCGCCTGGCCAGGGGATATACGGGCCGGGACCTGATTGTAAAGTTTGACGGCTGCTATCACGGCCATGCCGATACCCTTCTTGTGGCGGCGGGATCCGGCATTGCCACCCTTGGCATCCCGGGAAGCCCGGGGGTTCCTGAGGATGTGATCCGGAATACCCTGTCCATTACCTATAATGATATTGAAGGTTTTGAGCAGCTGATGGCTGAAAAAGGGGATCAGATCGCCTGCGTGATCCTGGAGCCGGTTGCCGGTAATATGGGCATGGTCCGTCCCCGCCAGGAGTTCCTGGACAGCCTGAGAGCTTTGACTGAAAAGCATGGCGCCGTATTGATCTTTGATGAGGTTATGACCGGATTCAGGGTCGGGGGCAGGGGATGTGCCCAGGGGTATTATAATATTACACCGGATCTGACCTGTTTTGGCAAGGTTATCGGCGGTGGACTGCCCGTGGGTGCTTATGGCGGGAAAAAGGAGATCATGGAGCAGATCGCCCCTGTGGGCTCCGTTTATCAGGCCGGGACCCTGTCCGGAAACCCTCTGGCCATGGCAGCCGGCATTGAAACCCTTACCGCATTGAAAGACGATGCCCTGTATGAGGACCTGGACCGGAAGACGGATAATTTTATAAACGGGCTCCAGGCTGCGGCTGATGGGGCAGGCATCCCCATGCAGTCCGGTCATATCGGATCCATGGCAGGATTTTTCTTCACGGATCAGGATGTATATAATTTTGATGATGCCAAGACCTGTAACCTTGACCGGTTTGCCAGGTTCTATCAAGGCATGCTGGCCAGGGGAATCTACCTGGCACCGTCCCAGTTTGAGGCCTGTTTTGTATCTGCCGCCCATACGGACGGGGATATTGAAGCGACTGTGGCTGCAGCAAAAGATGTGATGGCGACCCTTTAATGATCCGCACTCCTATGGCTGAAAATATTAAACATATCCATCTGGTGGCTGCCTGCGGTACAGGCATGGGCACCCTGGCCTGTATCCTCAAGGAGATGGGATATGAGGTGACTGGGTCCGACCTGAACGTGTATCCGCCCATGAGCGATTTTCTGGAAGAAAACGGCATCCGGCTTTTTTCCGGCTTTGATCCCTCAAACATAAATCCGGCAACGGATCTGGTCATCATCGGCAATGCCGTTACAAAGAAAAATCCCGAAGCCCAAGCTGTAATGGAACAGGGTATTCCCTATATGTCCATGCCCCAGGCAGTGAATAAATTTATTGCCCATGACAAGAAGATAATCCTGGTCACCGGGACCCACGGTAAAACCACCACTTCGTCCATCATGTCCCACCTGCTGGAAACCGCAGGCCTGTCCCCTTCCTTTATGGTCGGGGGGATATTGAAGGATTTTAACTCCAGTTTTAAGATCGGGTCAGGGGAGTATATGGTGATCGAAGGGGATGAGTATGATACGGCCTTTTTTGATAAAGGGCCCAAGTTCATGCACTATGATCCTTATATTACCATTACAACCGGAATTGAGTTCGACCATGCGGATATTTTTGATGATCTGGATCATATTGAACGGGTATTCAGGGAATTTATTCTTAAAGTAAAAGATCATAGCCATATTATTGCCTGCAAGGAAAACCATACCCTGGCCCGGGTGCTTGCTGATGCCGGTGCAAAGGCTGAGACATACGGCAGGGAAGGGGACTGGCGGTTTTCCGGTCATGTGGCGGAAAACGGCAGGACACGGGCAAGGATCCAGGGGCCCGGCACAGAATTTGACCTTGACACCCCTTTACAGGGACGTCACAACCTGCTCAATGCAAGCGCCTGTATTGCAGCGGCGCGGCGGCTTGGGGTTCCCGATGAAAAGATACGTGAAGGCCTGGCAGGTTTTTCAGGCGTAAAGCGGCGCCAGGAAATCAGGGGGGTCCGGAAGGGGATCACAATTATGGATGATTTTGCCCATCACCCCTCAGCCGTTAAGGAGACCATTGCAGCGGTGAAACCTTTTTACCCGGAAGGCCGGGTGGTGGCGGTATTCGAACCCAGGACCAACACCAGCATGCGGCAGTTTTTCCAGGAGACCTATCCTGCGGCTTTTGACCAGGCGGATTTGGTCTGTATCTGCGAACCCTGCGTAAAAAAAGATATACCCGAAGACCAGCGGTTTTCAACTGTCCGGCTGGTTGACGATATTAAAAGCCGGGGGGTACCGGCCCGGCATTTTGAGAGTCCTGACAAGGTCATAGACGGGATTGTGCCTGAACTAAAGGCCAATGACCTTGTCCTGATCATGTCCAACGGCGGTTTTGGAAATATTCACGAACGGTTTCTGGAGCGGCTTGATTGAAAACAGTTGGATTGCGAATTGCCGGCATCGGCATTTTTCATATGATTTTATACGGTTACCTGGTTCCCTTTGTGATTTATCCGAGGTTTGGCAACAACGGGCTGACATTTGCGATTATCGTGGCTGTGGTTGTTTCAATTGCTGTTCTGGGAACCCTGTGGTTAGGAAAGAGTAATAAACGTGCAAAAGGAGAGTAGCAGATGGCAGATAAAATAGAGTGGGAAGAAAAGTACAGTGTGGATGTACCGCAGATAGATGAATACCAGAAAGAGCTGTTTAATAAGTTTAACGAATTGATTGATATGAAAACAAAGAAGGTGGATGCCAAGGCAGCCACAAATATGATTTCAGATATCAATGATTACAGCAAGATGTTTTTTGCCAAAGAGGAAAAACTGCTGAGGGCAAAAAAATATCCGGATCTGGAGAGTCATGCCAAAGCCCACCGCCAGTTCATTAAAAACTCAATTGCCCTGCGCCGGGAGATTGCCGAGGATATCAACAACCTGACCATGGACGTTATTCTCGATTTGCGGGACTGGCTGGTGGATCATATTGAGACCAGCGATTCCCTGTATGTTCCCTTCCTTAGAATCCATCAGTATATAGACGATACCCAGCGGAAAAATTAAACGGAAAATTAAAGGGATCTGTTCCGGATGACGATGTGAAAGTTAGGGTTTGACATAGCTAACTTTCACACAAGCATGGAACAGATCATGGTATTTGACTATAAAATACTTCCTGTAAAGAAAGAAGATCTGGATTCCGCCCAAAGGATTCAGGGGTTTTCCGACCGCCGGAAATCCGTTTCCAGAAAGTTTAAAAGGGACAGGCGCAAGTCAACACAGGACCGGCGGAAAAGTGTCAGGGACGGTGTTATTGTCAGTCTTTCCTTTAAAAACAACCGCAGGAAAGGCGGGGACAGGAGAAAACCTGGGGGCAGCCGCAGACCGTTGCGGCGCGGTTCAGGATTTTTCGCGTAAAACCTGTATCCCTACCTGGTTATCTGGTATTTCTTCATCTTATTGATCATTGCTGTGTGGGAAATCTTCAGTGCAACCGCACATTTGCGGATGCTTGGATACCGTTTTAATGCGGATTCGATCAATTCCTTTTCAAATCTGCCTACCTGTTCTTTTAAGGTGCCTTTGCCTTCCGTTGCCTGGAACGGCGACTTTAGTTCCCGTATCCTCTCCTCAATTTCATGACCGAAAATTATGGCCCGGGAATCAATTGTGTCCTTGTCCGACATGATAGAGCCGCGCTCGATCACGTTTTTCAACTCCCTGACATTTCCTGGCCAGGTATGGTGCCGCAGTTTTTCAAGGGCATCCGGAGTCAGTTTTTTCCGTATGCTGCCCACCTGTTTTGCAATCCTTGCCAGAAAGTGATCGGTGAGCGGGGTGATATCGCCGATTCGTCCCTTAAGAGGCGGCACGTGGATAGGGAGTACGTTGATCCGGTAGTAGAGGTCTTCCCTGAAGAGGTTGTCCTTTATCATTTCTTCGATCAGGCGGCTGGTGGCCGTGATGATACGGGTGTCCACGGGAATTTCTGCGGCCCCGCCTATCCGTCTGACACTTTTCTCCTGGATAACCCTCAGGATTTTTGCCTGGGCCCCGGGGGGCATGTCCGCAATCTCATCCAGGAACAGGGTGCCTTTGTCCGCGATTTCAAACAGCCCCTGTTTCCCTTTTTTTTCCGCCCCGGTAAAGGTGCCTTTTTCATAGCCGAACAGTTCGCTTTCCAGCAGGGATTCCGGCAGGGCTGCACAGTTCACTGCAACAAATTTTCCCGGGCGCCGGC
The DNA here is from genome assembly GCA_022361395.1 of Desulfobacterales bacterium. Taxonomy (GTDB): domain Bacteria; phylum Desulfobacterota; class Desulfobacteria; order Desulfobacterales; family Desulfobacteraceae; genus Desulfobacter. Next base: position 5,162 of record JAKSAX010000409.1, read on the forward strand.
TCTCGGTATGGATCGCCCTTGCAAAGAGTTCTTTTCCTGTTCCGCTTTCCCCGCGGATAGAGACCACAGATGCAGATTTTGCTATTTTCTGGGCAAAGGAGATGGCATCCATTATCGGTTCACTGGTGCCGATGATATCGGAAAAAGTGAACCTGGACGGGGAGGTGACCTCATCAGCCAGCTCTTTAATCTGCCGCATATCCCGCATCACCTCAATGGCGCCTGTTACCTCCCCTGTGCTGTCGGTGATGGGAATGCAGTTGGAGAAAAACTGGAACCTGCCGGTCCGGGTGATGACGTTCCTTTTTATCTTATAAAAGGATTTGCCCTTGAGACAGTCCATGAGATCCAGGTTTTCCAGAGGCAGTTCCGTTATTTTCTTCCCGGTAAAGTCGGGGGAATCCCAGCCGTACATCTTCTTGGCCACCGGATTGATAAATGTAACGGACCGGTCTTTTTCAATGGCAATGATCCCGTCCCTGATGCTGTCCAATACCAGTTCAAGCCTCTTTTTCCGGATTTCCGAAGGCATGGCCGTGATCCGGGTGATCCTGATAAGATCGGGAATCGCTTCAAGGCTCTCCATGATATCCTTGTTTTCAGGGGAATTTGAGCCGCTCTGGGTTTCAATGTAAACCAGGGTTCTGCCGTTCTGGTTTTTAACTTCCATGGAGATAATATTCAGGTCATTGAGGCCAATGCATTTTGCAATGTCTTCAACAATCTGTTTCCGATCCCAGAATAAAAGTTCAAGTTTCAAAGTGGACGCAGGCATGTCAGTCTTTCATTTTCCGGTTAATAACAGGGGTAACAGGTGTAGAGGTAGTCGATGTACGGCTTTGAATCAAGGGGAAATAAACCCGGGAAAACAGATCTGGCAGACGGCCTTGGGTGTATCACGGACCCGGAGGGGATTCCGGGAGCGTTTTCGGTTTTCCCCTGTTGTGCCCTGTTCCTGCGGACTGGAAAATATAAGGTTTTTAAAATAATTGCTTGACTTTGAAGATAAAACCTATAGGATGCTATAGAGTTGCGGAATCAAAAGTGAGCCGCAAATGTTTTTTTCTTAAGGTGTACTTCCCCAATATTTCAATGTGGTCTGCCCTAAAAGTTAGAGACGATTTTTTTATTTTATTTCAGGAGATTGCCAACATGGCTAACGGTACCGTAAAATGGTTTAACGACACAAAAGGTTTTGGATTTATCGAGGTAGAAGGTGGCGGAAAAGACGTATTCGTACATCACTCAGGTATCAACGCAACCGGTTTCAAATCCCTTAACGAGGGTGACCGCGTTGAGTTTGATATTGAAGAAGGCCAGAAAGGCCCTGCCGCAGCAAATGTAACCGTGATCTAACGAACCGTTTTATTTGCTTGTAGTATGAAAATCACGCCAGTGATTTGAAAATAAGATCCCCTGACGGAGTATCGCATACTCTGTCAGGGGATTTTTTTTACCGTATATCCGGACAGCCTCCCGCGCCACCCGCTTCTCAACAGTATCCTTTATTTTTTATTTAAAGGCTGGTAAAAAACTGCCTATGACTGACTATCTCCGATCCGATCTGGACAATCTTTTTGATCAGGGCGTTATATCCCGCCTGGACTATTATTTTGCAAAGACCATGGCTGATATATATGAGGGATCAGCTCCATTGATATTGCTGTCCGCCGCCCTGGTTTCCAAGGCGCTTGCCGAAGGGCATATCTGTCTTAACCTGGCAAGGGCCGCCGGAACTGTTTTAATACCGGAACGAGAGGGTCAGGGTACGCTGTGCCTGCCTTCACTTAAACATTGGCTGGGCGAACTCGAACAGTCCGGCATGGTGGCCAGGGAATCGGATCATCCCGGGGATTTTGAGGCGGCAAGGCTTGACTGGATCCGCAGATCGCCTTTGATTCTTGATCCGGACAACAATCTCTACCTGGCCAAGTACTATGATTTTCAACACCGGCTGGTTTATAACATAAGCGCCCGGGTTGCTGATGCACCGGAAGCTATTGACCGTGACTTTCTTTCCAAAGGGATAGACCGCTTTTTCGGGGATCAGGACAAGAACCGGACGGCCGGGCAGCGGGAGGCCGTGGAAAAAGCCCTGGATAATAATTTCCTGGTCATCTCCGGGGGACCGGGCACGGGAAAAACCCATATTACAAATATTATCAGGACACTGCTGCAGGAATGGGCGAAACAGGAGGGAAAGCCGGAACCACGGATCCTGTCCATGGCGCCCACGGGAAAGGCTGCATCCAGGTTGACGGACGGGGCAACCATCCACTCTGTTTTAAAGCCGAAACCCGCCGGCACAGGGTTCCGGCACAATGCGGATTATCCCGTTGCTGCGGATGTGGTGATCATCGACGAAGCCTCCATGATTGATATTGCCCTGATGACCCGGCTGATGGAAGCCGTTCCCACGGAAACCAAGGTGGTGCTGCTGGGGGACAAGAACCAATTGTCACCGGTGCAGGCAGGTGCCGTGTTTACGGACATCTGCGAGGTGGATGCCATGGCCGGACACCGGGTGTTCCTGGAGTTCAACTTCAGGTCCGAGGGGAAGACCGGCATTGAAAACCTGGCCCGGGCAGTGAATCAAAATGATGTAACTGCCCTGACCGGTATGCTGACCGACCGCACCTATGACGATGTTATATTTGAAGACACCGGGAATAAATCCGATATCCTGCCCATCTTAACAAAACATGTATCCAAAGGGTATAAAGCACTGGCCCTTGCCCGAACCCCTGAAGAGGCCCTGGCCAGCCTGGATGATTTCAGGGTGCTGTGCGCCCATAACAGAGGAGATGCCGGAACATTACAAGTTAGTCATCTTTGTGAAAATATTTTACGGACATACAGGGATAATGATATAAAAGGATCGCTCTTCAGGCAGATTGTGATGGTGAGTCAAAATGACTACGAAAAAGGGCTTTTTAACGGAGATACCGGTGTGGTCTGGGAAGAGAACCGGATGACCCGGGTAAGTTTTGAAGGTACGGGAGGAGAGAACAGGCAGTTCCGGTTTTCGGATCTTCCCGCCCATGAAAGCGCCTTTGCCGTGACGATCCATAAAAGCCAGGGATCGGAGTACGGCACGGTACTGATCCTCATCCCTGAGCGGATATCACCCGTGGTCACCCGGCAGCTCCTGTACACGGGAATAACCCGGGCCAGGAAAAAAGCTGTCATCATGGGCAGTCTCAAGGTGATCCGGGAGGCCATGGACATGCCCCTTGAGCGCAGGTCCAACGTGGCTGCACTTCTGGCACGAGTGATTAAAAGACAGGGAGATTAAGTTCTGCCAGGTAATATTGCCGGTTACGCAGGATGTGAACGGATAATGTGAACCAGAAAAATGAAAGAAAGATTTTGAAAAACCAAAACAGTATTCCCAACCAGATCTGGATGTTTTTTGCTTCGGTCAGACTCACGGTGTACACCCTGGTGATTTTGGCAGTAACATCTATTATAGGCACTGTTGTGCTCCAGAACGGCAGTCCCCAGCAATATGTCAACCTTTACGGCCAGGGCGTGTACAATCTGATCCAGGTGCTTAAGATCGACGATATGTATCATGCCTGGTGGTATTTGCTGCTCCTGCTTACCCTCTGCATCAATATTGTGGTCTGTTCCATTGAACGCCTTACCAAGACCTGGAAGATAATATTCCCTGAGAAGATTACCTTTAATCCCAAACGGTTTTCAGTGGCCAAAAACAAACTCAGCTTTGACGCTGAAAAAGACCTGCCCGCCCTGGCAGACACATATAAAGAGGTATTGTCCAAAAAAGTGGGGCCGGTGATCAAGGAAGAGACTGAAAACGGTGTGGTGCTGTATGCAGAAAAGGGCCGCTGGACCCGTTTAGGTGTTTACGTGGTCCATGCCAGCGTTATCCTGCTGCTGGTGGGGGCCCTTATCGGCGCCCTGTTCGGGTTCAAGGCCAGCCTTCGTCTGGATGAAGGCCAGTCTGCAGATACGGTGTTTGACTCGAAAACCCGGATGCCCATTAAACTTCCCTTTGCCATCCAGTGCAACGAATTTGAGGTCCGGTTTTACGATACCGGGGCACCAGAAGAGTTCCGGTCCAGCCTGACCATCATTGAGAAGGGACAGGAGAGCTTTACACAGGATATACGGGTCAACCATCCCCTGAGGTACCTTGGGATAAATATTTTTCAGTCTTCCTACGGTACTGCCTCTCCCAATGAAGCTGTTTTCCAGATAACGGATAACATCACCCAGGACAGCCTTACCCAAACCATTCAGGTGGGCCAGACCATAGCATTGCCGGGTGACCAGGGAAGCTTCAAGTTTGAAGGTTTCCTTCCCAATTTTGATTTCAGGGGCCACAACCTGGGCGGGGCATTTTTCGGCAGGATCACCCCGAAAGACAAAGAGAGCTTTCAGATTGCCCTGCCGGTCAAGTTCCCCACCTTTGACAAGATGAGAAAGGGACAGTTCAACGTGGTTGTGACCGACTTTCAAGAGTCTTATTATACCGGCCTCCAGGTGACCCGTGACCCGGGGATCTGGTATGTGTATGCCGGATTCATGCTCATGATCATCGGCTGCTGGGTAACCTTTTTCATCTCGCACCAGTCTGTGTGCATCGGGCTTGAAAGAAGCGGCAACGATGGGAATTCGGGCCGCACCCGGGTGTGGATTTCCGGCAAAGCCAACCGGAACACCCACGGTATGACCCTGAAAATCAAGAAACTCGCAACTGTATTAAAGGATATATAAGACCTATGAATTCATCTTTACTCTTATCCGCTGCAACCTTTATCTATGCCCTGGCATCTGTGTTTTATATCGGATCCTTTTCATTTAAAAAACAGACGCTGGCCAAACTTGGCTTCTGGGTGATCATCATCGGCTTTATCTCCAATACCGGGGGAATTCTTCTCCGGTGGGTGGAGTCTTACCAGATGGGCTACGGCCATGCACCTTTCTCCAATATGTACGAATCCCTGGTCTTTTTCTCCTGGACCGTGGCGGCCCTGTACATCTTTGTTGAGTTCAAATACAAAGAGAGCATCATCGGGGTGTTTATCTCTCCGTTGATCTTCCTGGCCATTGCCTATGCCTCCTTTGATCCTTCCATCTCTTCAAAAATCAGTCCGCTGATCCCGGCCCTGAAAAGTAATTGGCTCATCGCCCATGTAATTACCTGTTTCCTGGGCTATGCCGGGTTTGCCCTGGCATTCGGGTTCAGTTTTATCTATTTTATTAAGCCGAAAGATCCCAATGCAACTTCCATTTTTGCCAAGCTGCCGGACTGGGACATCATCGACGAGATGACCTACCAGATGATCGTATTCGGTTTTCTTTTCCTGACCATAGGCATCATTACAGGGTCTGTCTGGGCCAATTCCGCCTGGGGCAAATACTGGTCCTGGGACCCCAAGGAAACCTGGTCCCTGATCACCTGGTTTGTTTATGCTATTTTTCTCCACCTCAGGCTCATGCGCGGATGGCACGGCGCAAAACTGGCCCTGGTGTCCATTGTCGGGTTTGCTGCGGTTCTCTTTACCTATTTTGGTGTAAACTACCTGTTGTCCGGCCTGCACAGCTACGGATAAATGATTTTTACACCTTTTTGTAACAGGGTTAACTGCAAAAAAACTGAATAAAAACTAAATAAAAACTGAACATAAACCAAACGATCCCGCCTGACTTTCTCAGGCCTTAAAAGGGGAGAATCATTCACGATTCTCCCCTTTTTTATGGGCTTTGACGCCTTTTGTCCCTCCCTAATTCTTCTTGACAACAAATCAAGATATTAATATAGATTGAGCAATTTGTGATTTTTGGACGTATTGCGGACACGTAATGGAATTGCTGTCTGCACAGGATATAGGGTCGGACATGTGGCCGGCCAAACGGTTATAGTAACATCAACTTTTTAACAGTGATGGAGTTTTCATGAGCGAAATAGAAAACAAAACTGAAAATGGTGCAGGGGAACGCACCGCCGGTGAACCAAAAGATGACAAAGGCCTGGGGCTGGGCGTCATTTTTTTTATGGTTGCATTTTTAGTCTGCTTCCTGTCCGGCTGGCTGCTTTTTCCCAAGTTGCTTTACTCAAAACACGAGCAACCTTTTAACTTTGATCACAAGCTTCATACAGAGGAAACCGGTGATTGCGAATCCTGTCACTTCCTGAGAGAAGACGGCACCTTCTCCGGTATCCCCGATCTGGAATCCTGTATGGAGTGTCATACGGACGAACCCATGGGTGAAACCGAAGACGAAGCCATCTTTGCCGAGGAATATGTGGCAAAAGAAAAAGAAGTCCCCTGGTTTGTCTACTCCAGGCAGCCCGACTGTGTGTACTTTTCCCATGCGGCCCATCTGCTGGGAGAGAATGCAGCAGGCAAAATGGACTGCAAAACCTGTCATGGTCCTATCGGCGAATCCACTAAGTCACGGCCCTACGAAGAAAACAGAATCACCGGTTACAGCCGGGATATCTGGGGCAAAAATATCTGGGGATTCAAAAAGAACTCCTGGGACCGGATGAAGATGGACGACTGCGCAGATTGTCACGTGGAAATGGACGGCCATAAAGGCTATTGCTTCCAGTGCCATAAATAGCGCCTCAACGACAAGAATTTCAAACTTTATAAAGGATGACTTATGAAAGTTGATAGACGAAGCTTCTTGGGATTGGGACTTGGCGCAGCTGCGGGTGTAGCGGTTTCCCCTGTGGGGATAAAGCTGACAGATGATTCTTCCATCTGGACCCAGAACTGGCCCTGGACCCCGGTCCCCGAAGACGGTGAAATAACATATGAAAGTTCGGTCTGCAGCCTCTGTCCCGGAAGCTGCGGCATCAGTGTCAGAAAGATTAAAGGACGGCCCGTAAAAATCGAAGGGCTTGATGAATACCCGGTAAACGACGGCGGCGCATGTCTCCACGGTATTGCCGGCCTCCAGTATATGTATGACCCTTCACGGGTTAAAACCCCCATGCGCAAAAACGGCGAAAAGTTCGAAGCCATTTCCTGGGACGACGCCATTTCCCTTGTGGCGGGCAAACTTGCGGACATCCGTAAAACCGGCGCCCCCGAGACCTTAGGGGTGATTACCGGAAAGACCGAAGGCTCCATGGCAGCCATGTTCAACCGGTTCCTGGATGCATTCGGATCTCCCAATGCCTATGCCATGCCGAGCCTGGAAGGCAACCTTGCCCTGACTGCGGATACCCTTCACGGTGCAGGCAATACCATCGGATTTGATCTGGACAACTCAGACTTCGTACTGAGCTTCGGTGCGGGCATCATTGAAGGCTGGGGATCTCCCGTAGCCTGTTTCAAGGCCAATGCCACCAGAAAAGAACGCCATGCAAAACTCTACCAGATTGAACCCAGGCTCTCCAACACAGCAGCCAATGCCGACAAGTGGATTCCCATCAAACCGGGAACCTACGCAGACCTGGCTCTCGGACTCTGTGCGGTTCTGCTGAAAAAGAATCTGTTCGTCCCCGGTGAGTTCTCCGGCGGATTCAACAGGTTTGCCGCAACAATCCAAAAAGAGTACACACCTGCCAAGGTGGAAGCCCTTACCGGCGTAAAGGCCGCTGATGTTGAAAAGCTGGCGCTTGCCTTTGCCAAGGCCCAAATGCCGGTTGCCGTGCCCGGAGCGGGCAGGGGGGATCACGGACAGAGCCTGAAGGAATTTGCCGCTGTCCAGACACTGAACGCGCTGGCAGGCCGCCTGAACAAGAAAGGCGGCGCCTTTGTCATGGCAAAGGACGACTATCTTTCCTTCCCTGAGGCATCAATGGATGCGGCTGCGGAAAAGGGCGCCGGTCAGGAAAAACTTGCAGGTTCCGTCAACGAACTGGTTGACAAGCTTGCTGCATCATCAAAACCTGTCATGAACGCACTCTTTATTTACAATGCAAACCCCTGCTACACCCTTAAAGAGACCAGACGGGTAAAAGAGGCCCTTAAAAAGGTTCCCTTTGTGGTATCTTTCTCCTCCTTTATGGACGAGACTGCCATGGAAGCAGACGTGATCCTTCCGGCCTCCACCTTCATGGAGCGGATGGAAGATGTGCCTACAGGTGCAGGGCTTGCAAAAAACATTGTCGGCCTGGCCCGCCCAATGGTTGATACGGTGTTTGATACCAGGAACCCGGGTGACGCGCTGATCCTTCTGGCCCAGGCCATGGGCGGCACCATTGCCGAAAGCTTTGAATGGGAAACCTATGACGAAGCGCTTGAAGCTGTTACCGAAGATATCTGGGATTCCCTTTCCGAAGAGGGATATGCGGTTGTATCCGAAGGTTCTCCCATGGGAACACCGGGCACTGATGTAAGCTTTCTTGCCTCCAATCCCGCCACGGTTAAGGCCCAGGGCGACGGCGACCTGCTGCTGGTCCCCATCGATAATATGCGGCTCACCGGAACCGTTCCGGCGGTCTCCCCCTTTGCCATTAAAACCGTGTCCGACAAAGTACTGTCCGGAACGGAGATCGTGGTGGAAATCAATCCTGCCACAGCCAAGGGCCTTGAAGACGAAGGCTATGCCGTTCTCACAACAGCCCAGGGCAAGGCCCGTGTAAAAGTCAATTTCAACGAAGGTATCATGCCGGGTGTCATCGGGATGGTAAAAGGCCTGGGTCACACCTTTGACAACCCTTATGTGGCTGGCAAAGGCGTCAATGTGAACGATTTGATAGGCCCGGTAATTGAGCCCGGTTCAGGACTGGATGCCGCCTTTGGAATCAAAGCGACCATTAAAAGGGCTTGATTCCAAGGCCTAAATGATATGGAAAAGAAATCTTAAGAGGTTCTGATGATACAAGATAAAAAAGCACACAAGTTCGGAATGGTTATTGATCTGGACAAATGCACGGGATGCGGCTCCTGCATGGTGTCGTGCATGTCAGAGAATAACGTTCCGTTTAAGGAGGATGAAACCAGGAAAAAGGACAGTATTACCTGGATGCGGGTCTATAAGCTGACCAACGGCAAATCCTTTCCTGATACAGAAGTGGTCTACATGCCCCGCCCCTGCCAGCACTGCAGCGGCCTCGGCGACCACGGCCATTCTCCCTGCGTTTCCGTATGTCCTGCAACCGCAACCGACTACGGATACGATACTGGGATAGTCAGCCAGATTTATACCCGCTGCTTCGGCTGCCGGTACTGCATGGGGGCCTGCCCTTACCATGCAAGGTATTTTAACTGGTGGGATCCCACCTGGCCCGAAGGTATGGAAAACTACCTGAGCCCCAATGTATCTCCCCGTATGCGCGGGGTCGTGGAAAAATGCTCTTTCTGCTACCACAGGTTCCAGCTGGCCAGGGAAAAAGCCTATGTTGAAGAACGGGAAATCGAAGAGATGGAATACCAGACCGCGTGCACCACAGCGTGCCCGGCCGACGCCATCATCTTTGGTGATCTGAACAATCCTGCCCATAAGGTGACTCAGATTGTAAAA
>JAKSAX010000226.1 GCA_022361395.1 Desulfobacterales bacterium
CCCAAAAAGGGACGGCGGCTCCTGGATATCGGCTGCGGTACCGGCCTCAGCCTGGCCCCTTTTATGGACCGGGGCTTAAGTCTTACCGGAATTGATCCGTCTCCCTATATGCTGGACAGGGCTGCCACACGCCTGGGCAACCGGGTGGACCTTCACCGGGGCCATGCAGAAGATCTTCCCTTTGACGATAATGCCTTTGACACGGCCCTGCTCTTCACCAGCCTTGAATTTACGGACCGCCCGGCCAAGGCCATTGAAGAGGCCTGCCGGGTGGCAAAGGACCAGGTCGTGATCGGGGTGCTGAACCGGTATGCCCCCCTGAATATGGCCAGGCGGTTTAAAGGCTTTTTTTTCCCCAATATCTATACCCATGCCCATTTTTTTTCTGTCTGGGAGTTGAAGCGGATGCTCTCGTCCATTCTCGGGCGGGTGCCGGTTAAGTGGCGGACAATCGTGCAATTCCCGTTTCTGTCCGGTGCCTGGATTTCCCGGGTTGAAAATTCAAGGCTGGTGCAGAAATCCTACTGCGGCACCCTTATCGGCATCCGGATAAAACCGGTGCCGAAATTCAGGACCCGGCCGCTGGCCCTGAAGATAAGTAAACGGAAGATCTACAAACCTGCCACAGGGCTTGTGACGGGGATGAGGGCAGAGGAATGAAAGAGGCCTACCTTTTTGAGCAACTGGATGACAGGCGGGTAAAATGCCTGGCCTGCAGCCACTATTGCAGAATCGACCCGGGTAAAACAGGGCGCTGCAAGGTAAGGCAAAACAGGGACGGCACCCTGGTGTCACTGGTGTACGACCGGGTGGTTGCGGCAAGTGTGGATCCCATAGAGAAAAAGCCCGTCTTTCACTTTAAACCCGGATCCACCTCTTTTTCCATTGCCACCATGGGATGCAACCTGAAGTGCCGGTTCTGCCAGAATGCAGACATTGCCCAGGTGGGGGACAGAGCGCCTGCCGGACGGGGGTTTACACCTGAACAGATTGTGGAACAGGCCCTGGATAACGGCTGTGACAGCATTTCATATACCTATACCGAGCCCTCGGTTTTTTTCGAACTGGCCCTGGACACGGCAAGGCTGGCAAAGGAAAAGGGGCTTTACAATATCTTTGTGACCAACGGGTTCATGAGTCCCGAGCTGGTTGAGATGGCATCAGGGGTTCTGGATGCCGCCAATGTGGATCTCAAGGCCTATAATGAGGATTTTTACAGAAAACTATGCAACGCGAGGCTTGAGCCTGTTAAAGAGACCCTGCGCCTGATGAAGAAAAAGGGTATTTTGCTGGAGGTCACCACCCTGATTATTCCGGGACTCAACGATGACCCTGGTGAACTCACCCGGATGGCCGGCTTTATTGCCGGGGACCTGGGGCGGCAGACCCCCTGGCACCTGTCACGGTTTCATCCTGCGTATAAACTTCAGGACCGGGGGGCCACCCCGGTGGATACCCTGGAAACAGCCTGCAACATCGGTGAAAAAGCAGGGCTTTATCATGTGTACACGGGCAATGTTCCGGGTGCCAGGGAGAATACAGTCTGCAGGGCCTGCGGTGATCTCCTGGTAAAGCGGCACGGATACGGCATTGAAAGTTTTTTAAAGGAAAAAGGGCGCTGCCCGGGGTGCGGAGTGCCTGCATACGGCATTTATTAACCCGGGTGCTGTCCGACGACACGATAAAGGAAAGTTTAATAAGATCAAAATGAATACAGATGCAAAACCTTTTATGGAAAAAACCCGGGATTACGGGAAGATGATCAAGTTTTCCCACTCCATTTTTGCCCTCCCCTTTGCCCTTTCTGCCGTGGTTCTGGCCTGGCAGGCCCATGCACCGTCCCTCTGGGATTTTATCTGGATCCTGACCGCCATGGTCAGTGCCCGGTCCGCCGCCATGGGCTTCAACCGGATCGTGGATGCGGCCATTGACGGAAAAAATCCCCGGACCGCCATCAGGGAGATCCCTTCCGGTGTGCTGTCCGAAAAGGAGGCCTTTCTTTTTGTGGGTGTGTCAAGCCTGGTCTTCATCCTCTCTGCGGCCATGCTCTCTCCCCTCTGTTTTATGCTCTCTTTTCCGGTGCTTTTTGCCCTGTGTTTTTACTCCTATACCAAGCGGTTTACCCAGTACTGCCATCTATACCTCGGGTTTGCCATTGCACTGGCACCGGTGGGGGCATGGGTGGCCATCACCAACTCGCTGGCACCCGGTGTTATTTTTCTGGGGGCGAGCCTCTGGACCTATATTGCCGGATTTGACATCCTTTACGCCTGCCAGGATGTTGATTTTGACAGGGAGCAGGGCCTGTTTTCCCTGCCGGCAAACCTGGGGCCGGAAAATGCCATGAAGGTGTCATCCCTGCTTCATTTCATGACCATGGGGTTTTTTACGGCCATGTTTTTTGCCTTTGGCATGCACCCGGTATTCCTGGTCTTCCTTGCCGGTATCGGTATCCTATTAATCGTTGAGCACCGCCTGGTCAATCCCCGTGACCTGAGCCGGATAGATATGGCGTTTTTCCATATGAATTCCATCGTATCCGTGGTGCTGCTTATCGGGGTAATAACGGAGGTGTTGTTGCGATGAATCCTGAAATGGTTAATAAAGACAAAACCTATGTGGTGGCAGTCAGCGGTGCATCAGGAAGTGTCTACGGCATCCGCCTCATCAAGGCCCTGGCAGAGAGTGCCGCGCGGGTGCTGGTGATCCTTTCAGATGCCGGAAAAAAGGTATTGGCCCATGAAATGGGAATGGATCCCAGGGAGTCTTTTATCAATTTCATGGTTCGTTACGGGGTGGATCAGTCCGCCCTCTACCGGGTGGAGACCTTTTCCCAGGATGAAATCGCCTCGGCTCCTGCATCCGGCTCCTTTATCCACAACGGGATGGCTGTTGCGCCGTGCAGCATGAAGTCCCTGGCTGCCATTGCCTCCGGATATGCGGATAATCTGATTACCCGGTCCTGCGATGTCAGCCTTAAGGAAAAACGTCCCCTGATCCTGGTACCAAGGGAAACCCCCTTCGGGATTCTCCATCTGGAAAACATGACCCGGGCGGCCCGGGCCGGTGCCGTTATCCTGCCCCCGTCCCCTGCTTTTTATACCGGTCCCCAGAGCATGGAGGATCTTGTTGATACAGTGGTGGCCAGGATCATGGATCACCTGGGGGCCGAGCACAAGTTAACCCTGAGATGGGGTCAATAGGCCGGGTTCCATGGCGCCTGATCCCGTAGACTTGACCCAAAGCCTTTCATGGCCTGTAATCCGGCCGATTATAAACACCCTGAACCTCAGCGGCCATGCAGCCTATGTGGTGGGCGGGGCTGTCAGGGATATGCTGCTGGGCCTGGACCCCAGTGATGTGGATATCCTGACCGATGCCGCTCCTGAAGCCGTAAACCGCCTGTTTGCCGGCCGGAAGATCCGCCAGGTGGGCAGGACCTTTGAAATCAGCCTGATCAACGGGGTGGAGGTGGCCTCATGCCGAAGTACCCCGGATGCGAAATTTCCTGAGGCTGATCTTGGCATGCGTGATTTTACCATCAACAGCATGGCCTGGGATCCTTTTTCCGGGACCCTGATAGATCCGTTCAACGGCCAAAGGGATCTCGCGGACAAGGTCATCCGGTTTACCCGGAGCCCCGGAGACCGGATCAAAGAAGATCCCATCCGCATGGTTCGCGCCTGCAGGTTTTCAGCCCGTTACCAGAGCGAAATCGAACCGGCTTCCCTGGCCGCCATTCAGTCCCGTAAAAAAGAGATAGGTACCCGGGCGGCCGGGGAGCGGATCCGGGCTGAGGTTGTGAAAGCCATGGCCATGGCCAGGCCCTCTCAATTCTTCCTGCAACTCAGCCATACCGGGCTTTTGGCCCTGATCTTTCCAAGTCTTGACCGGTGCCGGGATCTTGACGGCGGTCCCCATCACGGAGAGACTGTGTTTGAGCACTGCATGCTGGTAGGCGATGCGTTGCCGGCCCGCCGGCCGATGCTGAGGCTGGCCGGGTATCTCCATGATGTGGGAAAGTTTGATGCGGCCCGGTTAAAGGATGGGCAGCTTACCTTTCCGGGGCATGAGAAATATTGCGGCGCACTGGAAGAGGATCTCAAACGTCTCAGATTTTCAAATAAGGATATGACCTATATCCTCTCCCTGGTCAGGGCGCATATGCGCCCTTTAAATGAGGATAGCACACCCAGAGCAGTGCGGAGGCTTCTGGCCATGCTGGCGGACCTGGATCTGACCTACCATGATTTTTTACGTATGAGAATCGCCGATAAAAAAGGAAACCTGGCCAAGGCCCCCTATACCCTGTCCCAGGCCCGGGTCCGCCTGGGAAAAATAAAGGAGCAGCTTGCCGCCCACTCCGCTTTTACCATGAATGACCTGAACATCTCAGGAAGGGAAATCCAGGAGGTCCTCGGGCTGTCTCCCGGTCCGAAGATAGGTGAAATAAAACGCTACCTGTTTGACCGGGTACTTGAAGATCCGCACCTGAATACTGCACCTGCCCTGACAGACCTGATCCGGGAATTTAAAAAATGAAGATGGACAATGCCTGTTTCCCCTGCCTTGCGAGGGGGGCTTATGATATCGCCTGCCTTGCCACATCAGACAGGGAACTCCAGTTGAAAATCCTGCAAAAGGTATTATCCGGGCTGGCCTGCCTGGATCCGGACCGGCCCCCGCCCCTGGCGGCAGTGATGATCCGGAAAACCGCGGGCGAACTGACCGGGGTCTGGGATCCCTACAAATCCTTAAAGGAGAAGTACAACGCCCTGGCCCTGGATCTCTACCCGTGGCTGTCGTCCCTGAAGAGAGGCACTGAAGAGGACCGGTTTGATACCGGTGTCCGCCTGGCCATTGCCGGCAACATTATTGATTTCGGATCTGCCTCAGCCGTGGGCCGGGACAAACTGATGGCAACCATTACCCATGCCCTGGAATCCCGGGTGCACGGCAGTGTAGATGGATTCAGGAAAGCCGTTGAAAATGCGGATCGTATCCTCTGGCTGGGAGACAATGCAGGGGAGATCGTATTTGACAAGCTCCTTCTGGAAGAGATGGACTGTTCAAAGATCACCTATGCGATCCGGGGCGGGGCGATTCAGAATGACGCCACCATGGATGATGCCGTGGTTGCCGGCCTGACGGAGGTGGTCCGTGTGATTGACTCCGGTGCCGTGATTCCCGGCACCCTGCCTGAGTATTGCTCAAAGGATTTTGTTGCAGCCTTTAACCGGGCTGATCTTATTATCTCAAAGGGGCAGGGGAATTTTGAGACCCTGGACAGGGATTCACGCACCTTTTTTCTGTTTAAGGCCAAATGCGCGGTGGTGGCTTCCCAGGCCGGATGCAACCTGGGGGATGTGGTCATACTCGAACCCGGACCCTTGGCCTGATTTGGGATCACAGGTCGTATTTTTTCAGGATTCCCAGATAACCCGGCCCGGCCTTAACCCGGTTCAGCGCTTTGGAAAATGCGATATAAAGCGGATCATTGGTTATACCCGGGCCAGAATGTTTTCTGCATAATGCCAAACGCCTCCCTTTCCGGGGTTTTAAACAGGTTCATCATGGCGTCGGCCTCGCCGCTTTTCATCATGCGGAGGCATCTTGACCAGGGATATTGTTCAAAGGTGACGGAACGCCCCATGGCGGAGCTGACCCGGGTGATGATCTCAATAATGAATCCGGTTTCCCGTCCTGCCCCGTCCACGAAATGATAGGGCGGTATCAACGAAAAAGGAGAGCGGTTGTCTGCTGTGCTGTTTTTATCCTTGTAATGGGCCGGGTATTGTCCTATCATGATTCATATATCTTTAGCTATCAAAGCTGTATACCTGAATTCACAATTTATTCGTACCCTGGTCATTCCAGATTCCCGGAGAGGTGCCCCGCCGCACCGGATAAGGAGAATATTATGAAAATATACGGTATCTTAATGGCATTGGCTGTCCTGGTCTTACTGCCCTTTAATACGGGAAGAGGTGAAGTGGTCACTATGGCCATTGGTGAATGGCCGCCTTACACGTCCAAAACCGATGCTGACGGGAAAATCGCCGAGGTGCTGGTCCGGGAGATATTCAAAAAGGCCGGTGTGGAGGTGGTGTTTAAGTATTATCCGTGGAAAAGATCCTTTGAACTGGTTAAAAGCGGGGTGCATGCGGCCTCTTTTCCCTGGGTTCAGAACGATGAGCGTAAACCCTTGTTTATCTTTCCCAAAAAAGCCCTGTACATGCAAAAGCGGGTTTTCTTCCACTTAAAGGATCTTGATTTCAAATGGGAGACAGACGAAGACCTGAAGCAGTACAGGATCGGCGGGGTTTTAGGGTATTCCCATGTCAAATTGCTTGAGGACAAAGGCCTGACCCTGGATGTGGTTGCTTCGGATGAACTGAATTTTAAAAAGATGCTGGCCCGGAGGATCGATATTTTTCCCTCATCCTTTATTGTGGGCTATGCGTTGATCGGTAAATTGTTTGAGCCCTCAAAGGCAATCTTATTTACCAACTCCCCCAAAACCCTGACCCAGGATGACCTCTTTCTTATGATCTCGAAAAATATACCCAATGGCCGGGAACTGGCAGATCAATTTGACAAGGGGATAACCGAACTGAAGGCCTCAGGGGAATACGAGGGGATTTTTAACAGGTTTTTCGGGATTGAGTAGGGGTGTTTATCTGAATCAATACCTGCAGGATTCCTGTCCTTAATCCATAACAGGAAAAAGCTTTACAATATCCGGCTGTCAGGGCTATAAAAAGCAAAATTTAATATGTAACCTAAGGACAGCCATGGGCGATATTGTTCTCATAAATATAACGGGCAGGGACAGAAAGGGACTGGATGCAAAATTTACCGGCATCCTGGCCCAGTACAGTGTAACCATTCTGGATATCGGCCAGGCTGTGATCCATGAGCATATTTCCCTGGGAATTCTGGCGGAAATACCCTGTGCCCAGGACTTTTCACTGATATTCAAGGATATGCTCTTTGAAGGGCATAACATGGGGCTGACCGTTGATATAAAGCCGGTGGACCATGACAATTACGAGAACTGGGTCCATGCCCAGGGCAAGGAGCGGCGGATTATTACCATTCTTGGAAGGACCATTTCCGCCCGCCAGATCTCATCTGTAGCCTCGGTTATCTCCGCCAATGACCTGAACATTGATTCCATTACAAGGCTTACCGGCCGGAGATCTGTGCGGAGCACCCAGGAAAGCCCCAAGGCCAGTATTCAGTTTTCCGTATCCGGCACCCCCACTGATATTACGGATATGCGGGGGGAGTTCATGCAGATTTCCCAGACCCAGGGGATTGATATCTCATTTCACGTGGACAATATCTACCGGAAAAACAAGAAGCTGGTGGTCTTTGATATGGACTCCACCCTGATCCAGGCCGAGGTCATTGTTGGGCTGGCCAAGCTGGCCGGGGTGGGCAAAGAGGTGGATGATATAACGGAGGCAGCCATGCGGGGAGAACTGGATTTCAAGGAGAGTTTCCGCCGCAGGGTGGCCCTGCTGAAAGGCCTGCGCGAGGAGCAGATCCGGGGCCTTGCCGAAAAACTGCCGCTGACCGAAGGGGCGGATCTGGTTGCCAGAACCCTTAAAGGGCTCGGCTACAAGCTGGGCATTCTTTCCGGTGGGTTTACCTTTGTTGGAGAGTACCTCAAGGATAAGCTCGGCTTTGACTATATTTATGCCAATGAGCTGGAAATAGAGGACGGAAAGGTTACCGGAGAGGTTTCCGGGGAGATTGTGGACGGTGAACGCAAGGCCTGCCTGCTCAGGGAGATCGCCCAGAGGGAGAATCTCTCCATCCAGCAGACCATTGCCGTGGGAGACGGGGCAAACGATCTGCCAATGATTTCCATTGCCGGGCTTGGGGTGGCCTTTAATGCCAAGCCCGTTGTCAGGGAAAAGGCTGCCAACGCCATCTCAACCATGGGACTTGACGGGCTCTTATACCTCATCGGTATCCATGAAAGGGAGATCAGCCAGTCCGGTTCGGATCAATGATAATACAGCCGGGTCCTGTGCAGGATTAAATCCGGGCTGTGGTGGGATGCCGCTGCCGGACATCGCGACTGCCTTTTTCATTTGTTTTATACGCCCCGCCGTTCAGGGTTCCAGATCAGTTTGTGCTGTTGGAGGGATAACCGGGCATGGAGGTTGTCTTCTATGATCCAAGCCGCCATACGTTCCGGCGGGATAAGGCCGAACACCGGGGAGAGGTGGATCCTCTGCTTGGGGTGGCCTGACAGGCGGTCCCGGATAATCTCCCTGGCAAATTCATAATCCCTGCGCGATCCAATGACAAACTTGATTTCATCTTCCGGGGTAAGATGGGCAAAGTTTTCTGCCAGAAAGGAGCCTGACGCGTTGCTGGACGGGCATTTTATGTCCAGTACCCTTACACATGCTGGATCAACCGGTGCGATACTCAGGCTGCCGTTGGTTTCCATAAGCACCTCATACCCCCGGGACAACAGCCTCTTTATCAATTCCGGGGTCCGGTCCTGCATCAGGGGTTCGCCGCCGGTTATCTCCACCAGGGTACAGTCAAAGGATGCGACCTCTTCGATAATGGCATCCAGGGAGACTGTCCTGGCCTCAGTCCGTGCATAGGGGGTGTCGCACCAGGTGCAGTCCAGGTTACATCCGGACAGCCTGACAAAGACACAGGGGAGTCCGGCAAAGGTGGATTCCC
>JAKSAX010000566.1 GCA_022361395.1 Desulfobacterales bacterium
AACAGGGAAAAGATATCTTTTTCATTATCCCGGTTAAGGCCTTTACCGTTATCGCGTATTTTAAACACCATGTCACGGTCTCCCGGGATCACCCGAATGCCTATCCTGGGGTCCGGCTTTTCATCTTTTACCGCGGCGCAGGCGTCAATGGCATTTTCAAGCACGGCAAGAAAGGCCGGCAAAAGCACTACCTTATCCATGGTAACCAGGGTACCGGGTGCAGGAATATCCAGGTCCAGCACAATCCGGTTTTCTTTCATTTTAGTATCCAGGGCAGTGGTGACCTCCTGGATAAAATCAAATACATCTTCGGGGTGCAGTTCCAGGTCACGGTTTTTGGAATGAAACAGGATATCCAGAACCATTTTTCTCACCGTGGCAATCTTTTCTTTGACAATCTCCCAGCCGTCGGCCACCATTTCCGTATCCTGTTTTTCAATACCGGTTGAAATCAGGTAATCTCCGCCGTCAAGTCCGGTGAGCACCCCCTTGATCCCGTGGGAAATGGATGAGATGTGCAGGCCAAGTGCGGCCAGGTGGTCCTGGAGGTCGTGGATATAGGTCACATCCGTGGACATTTCCATCACATGACGGACATGGCCGTCCTCCTCTGCCACCGCAGAGGTCTGAACCAGGAGGTGCCGTGCACTCCCGTCTTCCAGGGTGACATCCATCTCAGCCAGATGGGAGTTGCCGTCTTCAAAGGTTTTGGCCACAGGGCATCCCTCACAGGGTGCTTCTCTTTTTTTATAGACCTTGTAACACCGGTTTCCGGGGGTATCACCGAACTCTTCCTTGAACCGGTTATTGGATTCAACAATATTGAATTCCCTGTCCTGGATGGTAATAAAGGAGGGGGAATCATTAAACAGCTGCACATACCGTTTTTCAGAGGCAGCCAGTTTCCGGGTTTTTTCCCTGACCAGATCCTCAAGCCCCCGGGTATACAGCGCAAGCTTTTTCCGGGTGTCGATGCGGTCCCTGGCCCGCTTCAGGGCTATTTCCAGAATATCGTTGTTAATGGGCTTGGTGATGAAATCCACGGCATCCATTTTCAGGCTCTCGATGGCCAGCTTGAGATCCCCGTGCCCGGTTATCATAATCACTTCAATGTCCGGAAAACCCGCCTTTATGGTCTTGAGCAGCTCGATCCCGTCCATCCCCGGCATCCGGATATCCGTGAGCACGATATCCGGCTGAAGCCGGTCTACCATCAGGGCTGCCTTGCGGCCGTCTTCGGCTGTCTCAACCTCATAACCCGCATCCGCCAGGGCAATGCCTAAGACCCTGCGGATTCCCTTTTCATCATCAACCAGAAGCACTTTCATGGGTATGCTCTCTGAATTAGGTTCATTTTACAGGGCTCCCCCTTTCCCCATACACGGTATCCTGAATGCACCTTGAAATCGTCTCTTTTAAATAGTCCGGATCGGCAGATTTTTCAACATAGTATTCAGGCACCGGCGTATCAGATCCGGGTACCAGGTTAAGCATTTTCACATAGTGGACAAAGGCCTGCCGGTCCACCCCTGAAAAGATCAGCAGCGGAATGTCCCGGTAACCGGGGGTTGACTTCAGTTCCTGATAGACGAGGGCACCGCCTTTTTCAGGCATCATGATATCCAGAATGATCAGATCCGGTATCCCCTTTTCCAGTGCAGCAAGCCCCTCTTTCCCGTTCCGGGTCATCACCGGGTCATACCCCAGGGACTTAACCACGGTCATCAGGTAAAACCGCATCTCCATCTCATCTTCAATGATGAGAACGGTTTTGACTCTTCCCTTGTCCGGGCACATAGAAACATCCTTGTCCGGGCACATAGAAACATCCTTGTCCGGCCCGGGCAGGAGGCAGACCGGCAACAGTGACGTCTGAAATCATAATACCACCGGTCTACCCTCCGCCCGAACGCGAAATCAATTTGATGTCACCCGTTATTCTAACTCAATACCGGCTGACTGAAACTCCGTGCTTGGATGAAAACTTGCCCATATGTAAGGCGCAAGGAAAGCTGAAACCGGAGTGTACTCATGTACATGAGGATTTCAGCTTTTTGCAGCAACGCAGCAGATGGGTGAGTTTTCGTCCAAGCGTTTACTATAACCTGTCTGGTTTGCTTACGCTGGCCACGGGACATGCAGACCTGAGCACCACCTGCTCCACCGTGGATCCCATCACTGCATCCTCAATATCCACTTCCTTGGTATGGTGGGCCATGACAATAAGGTCGCCGCTGGTCTCCCTGGCAAACTTCAGCAGCTCCACATAGGGCATTCCCTCCCAGACAGCGATTTCATAGTTGTCAAAATCCTCCATTTTGGAGACATAAAGCGCCTCCATTTTCTCTTTGGCCGCTTTTATCCGTTCTTCAATGGATTTCTGGCCGGGATGTACGCCTGCCTGGGAGGTTTCAATATTTACGGCATGGAAAAGATGGAGTTTGCACCCGATATGTTTGGCCATTTTATAGGCAAACTGAAAGGCAGACATGGATGCCTTTGAAAAGTCGGTGCCGAATACGATCTGGTTAAAATACCAGAAACAGGTTTCACAGGGCCGTGAGATGATAAGTACCGGACATTTTGCCCGCAGTGCCACCTTCTGCATGGTGGTGCCGATAATTCCCCTGAACCGCTCTGCAGCAGGGTCATCCTGTCGGGTATGGGCTCCCATGATAATGCAGTCCGCCTCCGTTGCCCTTGCATGGCGCAGGATTTCCGTTGACGGGATTCCTGCAACCGCCTCATACCTGGGTTCGGCGTGTTTTTGCACCAGGGCGTCATAGGTGGTTTTCATCTCCTCTTTCACCCATTCAATATAATCCGGCCCTGCCGACTCCTTTTCCCCGGTCACATAGTCAGTGACAAAGGCGCCGCTGCCATGGGAGGGCTCGCCAAACGCATGGAGCAGGGTCAATTCGGATTCATACTTTTCCGCAAGTTCAAACGCAATTTTAGCTGCCGCATCACAGGCTGGTGACGCATTGGTGGCGAATAGTATTTTTTTAAACATAACTTACCCCCTTATGGAACATTGTAACGGGTTAAAATTAAAAGACATCTCCCAAATCACCCCTTCAATCAACTCGTACAGGCTGTAATGGGTTTCATAGGTAAACATATCCTGGCCATCGCCGAAAATGATATGCTTGAGTTCTCCCAGACGGAGTTCATGTTCCAGCAAACCTGCCATCTGGAAAAATTTTAATCCAAGGTGCTTTTCGCCTTTTACCCCTTTAAGGCTGTTGTAGATCTCAACTCCCGGCTTTCCCGGGAATCCCTTCATGGCAATGGTCTTATAAAATACCAGGCCATCGAGTTCCGCGGATTTCGGATACCCTTTACCGGCCTCTTCGGCCATGGACAGCAAGGGCTCCGCAAGTTCGGACAACTGGATATAATCCGTATGGGCCCGCACCATGGCAAAAAATGAGGAAAGCCTGAACCCGTGCTCAAGCGTCACAAGGTGGGACAGCAGGGAAATGGGATTTCCCGTGAACGGTACCCCCCGCTTTAATATCCTGCCCCCCTGTGTGAGAACTATATTTTCCATGGCTGCCCTCTTGTTTATCTGTTATCCGGCCGGTATCCTGATACTGAATACCGAGCCTTTTCCCTTCTGGGTCTCAAATGAGATCCCGCCTTTGTGCTCGTCAATGATCTTCCTGGTGGTCATCAGGCCGAACCCTGTGCCATGGGTTCCTTTTGTGGTGATGAACTCCTTGAACAGGAGATCCGAGACGCCTTTTTCCATGCCGGCCCCGTTGTCCCTGACCCGGTAGAGAACCCAATTGTTCCCATTGTTTTTTTCCACATCCACCTCAAGGTCCACCCTTCTCTCACCTGATGATTTGCCCTGGCCGGCGAAACTGTCAAAGGCATTGGTCACCAAGTTGAAAACAGCATTGTAAATCGCAGTCTGGTCCACGGAAATCTGCAGTTCCGTCTCCAGGGGGCGTATCGAAAACCGGATATCCTGTGCCGCTGCCCGGGGTGTAAGAAGCGCCATGACTTCCTCGGCCGGAACATTGGGATTTATCCTGTCAGGTTTCAAACGGCTGGTTTTGGCATAGTTCAGCAGATCCAGGGAAAGGTTGGTAATCTTGTCAATGTTTCCCTTCATCATTTCCCAGCCTTTGACCAGGTATTCCCGGTTTTCATTTTCAATACCCTGTTCCAGGATAAAGGAGGATCCCTTGAGACCGCCGGCAATATTCTTGATCACATGGGACATGCCTGCCACGGTCTGGCCGATGGTGACAAGGCTCTCGCTCTCATCTATCTTCCTGTCCTTTTCCCTGATCAGGGACTCCAGGCCGTCCATGTAGCTTTTGATCCTGGCGTTGATGGATATCCGGTCAACCGCTTTGCCCACAGAGGTTTCAAGCTCCTCGGAATCAATGGGTTTGGTGATGAAATCAGCTGCCTCGTACTGGAGGCTTTTTACGGCAAGATCCATATCCCCGTGGCCCGTGATCATGATCACCTCAGTGTCCGGGCTGATCTGCTTGATTTCCCGGAGCAGTTCAATGCCGTCGATACCGGGCATCTTGATATCCGTGATCACGATATCCGGCTTCCGGTCCCTGAAAACCGCAAGGCCCCGGTCACCGTCAGGGGCAAGGAGCACCTTGAATCCCGCATGGGTCAGGGTGATATTCAGCACATTCCTGATGCCTTCTTCATCATCCACCAGAAGGATGGTATAGATGCGGTCCTGGTTATCCACTGATATCCTCCTCCACGGTAAAGAGCATGATAAAGGTGGCGCCCCCGTCCTTGTTGTTATGCACGGTTATCTCCCCGCCGGACTCCCGGATGATCCCGTAGGAGATGGACAGGCCCAGGCCCGTTCCCTGGCCGACTTTCTTGGTGGTAAAAAAGGGTTCAAAGATCTTGTCCATATGGAGGCTGGCAATACCAGTGCCCGTGTCCCGGATTTTAACCCGGACCTTGCCGGTCTCTTCGTGGGTTTTCAGGGTGATTTGGCGCAGGTCATTTTCAGGCGGGCTGTCCTGCCGGTTCATCCCTTCAGTATCAAATTTAGCAACAATGGAATCCCGGGCGTTGATCAGCAGGTTGATAAAGACCTGCTCCAGGCGGACCGGGTCTGCAGAGATCAGGGGCAGGCTTTTGCCCAGTTCCCAGATGACATCTATCTCCCGGAGTTTGAGCTGCTGGCTGAAGATATCAAAGGCCCGGGTCAGGACATCATTGATGTTTACAGCCTCTTTCCGGAATTCCGACTTCCTGCCGAACAGCCGCATATGGTTGGTGATTTTTGAGGCCCTGTCCACATGGGATTCGATCTCACCGGAAAGGGTTTTAAGTATCTCCCCGTCTATCTCCCGGCCTGAAGAGATTTTCCTGGCAATGAACCCGGATGCGGTTTTGATAACGGACAGGGGCTGGTTCAGCTCATGGGCCACCCCTGTGGCCATCTCCCCCAGGGTGGCCATTTTACCGGCCTGGATAAGCTGGTGTTCGGTTTCCACCGAATTTGTGATATCCACGGCAGTAACGATCAACACGTTTTTATCCACAAAATCAGCAGGACTGATCCAGATGTTGACGTAAAGATAGTCCTCGTCCTTTTTAACGTTTACCACACGTTCATGGAAAGGCCTGTCAATCCTCTCCCTGACCTGCTCAAACGCGGCTTTGCCCGGGAAGAGGATATCAAATCCCAGGCCCTTGATTTCCCCCCGGGCATACCCGTAAACAGCCAGGGCGGAATCGTTACAGTCCAGGATGGTAAACTCTGTCCTGTGCAGTATGAACACGGGGTTGGGAATATTCTTGAAAATCGCCTGGTATTTTTTCTCTGAAATCCTGACCTTTTCTTCCAGCTTTTTCCGCCGGCTGATATCCAGGCTCATCTCCATGGCCGCCACCACCCGGCCGTCCTCATCCAGAAGCGGGGCGGTTTTAACAAACCAGTGGGCCTCGGACCCATCCTTGTTCACCCCGGATTCTTCACTGAAGTGGGGTTTGCCGTCTTTAAAGGTCTTTTCCACAGGGCAGTTCATGCACTTGGCATCAAGGTCCTTATAAGCGGCATAGCAATGATCCCCGTATGAGGGGTTGAACCGCCTTGCAAATTCCTGGTTAAACTCAATGAGCTCGTATTTTTTATTCTGGACCGTTATGGTACAGGGCACCTGTTCAAACAGGTATTGATACCGGGTTTTTTCCAGGTTCAACTCCGTCTGTTTCTCCTGGATCTCCTTGCCCATGGCATTGATGGCCGTGGACAGCTGCCCGATTTCATCCCCTGAATTTTTCCGGTCTTTCATCCGGTGGAATTTGCCCAGGGCGATCAGGCGGGTCTCCTTAATCAGCCGGTTGATGGGATGGGTCACCAGAAAGAGGATGATCACACAGATGGTGACGGCCAGGATGGCAAACAGGTACACGGCAGTCCAGACCGACATCTTGCGGCTCAGGGAGATCTCCTTTTTGACCGCCTCCAGGGAAACCACCACATCAAGGGATCCCAGTTTCGTTATTTCGGGGGGGTGGTAGTGACAGTCCGCACTGGAGCAGGAGGGTCCGTTGAGAATGGGGTTAATAACCCCCAGGCGAAGCTCTCCTGTATCTGAGGAGAATATCCGGGTCCGCTCCTTGATATCCGGTTTCATCACCGGCGGTTCAGCGCTGTGGCAGACCCGGCAGGAGATGTCCTCCTTGTGCCCGGTGATGCCGATTTCCTGCGGGGAGTTGGAAAACCTTACCTGCCCCTGGCAGTTGTACAGCCGGATCTCCTGGATATCGTTATACTCGGCCATGGATTCCATGATATCCTGCATATCTTCACTGGGAGAGTGAAGCATGGCAAACCAGGTCAGCTTGAGCACTGAGTTGCAGAATTTATCCACATCGGAAACCGCCTTGTCAATGAGCAGGCGCTCCTGGTACCGGGTGGAAAAATGGGACCAGATGAAAATGCTGGCAAACAGAACCGCTCCCACCGGGATCAGCAGTTTAAATGCCAGCCCCCGTCTGGGCATGTATCTTTTTTCCACCGGTGTTTTTTCCATGGTATATCCCTGGCAACCTGGCCCAGGGCCTCCCTTATCCCTTGAGAATCCCGTTCACCGCCGCCAGGAGTTCATCCTTATCAAAGGGTTTGGCAAAAAAGGCATCTGCCTTTGGAATGGAGTACTGCCGTCCGGACAACCCTGAAATCACGATAACCGGGGTGGCAAACCCGCGGGTTTTGGAGAGCTTCCTGAAAAACCTGGGCCCCCACTCCTCCGGCATTTCCAGGTCAAGGGTGATCAGGTCAGGGGCTTCGGCCCTGAAAACGTCCATGGCGCTCCGGCCGTCCCCGGCAATGCAGGTGACAAAGCCGTTGTCCCGGAACAGCACATCCAGGTACCGGGTAATGGCCGGATCATCATCAACAATCATTATTTTTTTCTGACTCATTACTCACCTCCTTGGATTTTCCTGTGACACTGGCCGCAGAGAAGCGGCCCCTTTCCTGCATCGATATGGCAGGTCCGGCACTGGGTGTGGAATGCATTGGCCAGGGCCATGCTGTTTTCCGGCCCCGGTGCAAGCCCGTGGCATTCGGAACAGGGGGAATCCTCACTGGACTCATCAGCCAAAAGCGCTCCGTTTTCCCAGACATGGTGGCAGACCGCGCAGTCGTCAAGCCCTGCCTTTTCATTATGGTCATCATGGTCAAATAGGGCTGCAGGCCGTCTCACCTTATCAAAGGCTGAAGTGTCCATCCGGCTCTCGGACCGGGTCTCACTTCCGTCTTGGCCGGAGAGGGCCGGCCAGGCGCCTATAGCACCCAGTGCCAGCAGAACGGCGAGTACAGGCCCGAGTATCATTATCTTTGGTTTCATCCTATCCTCCCGGCGTATAAATTTTCTTTTCCATGGTTTCAAAAATGATATCCCCCAGAAACTTTACCTCCATATCCAGTTCATA
>JAKSAX010000238.1 GCA_022361395.1 Desulfobacterales bacterium
GGATACCAGAAAGAGTATATCTCGACTTGAAGGACAAGTGGTGGCAGTTTAAACCTGCCTGATTTAAAATTTTAGGTGACGGTAATTGGGAAAACAGTCATTTCACCATGCGAAATGTAGGTTAAGGCTGGCATTATCAGCAATTTTCCTTTAAGACTGATGGCTGTAAATTTATAAACAAAAACTAATTTAAAGGTCATGAGATCATGAACGGACTCCACCACGTGGGAAACTGCATCCGTCCTCCCAGTGAGTACAATGCAATTTTACTGCAGGCCACCCTGGGCTGTTCCCATTCAAAATGCACCTTCTGCGGTGCATACAGGGACAAAAAATTCGCCCTGAAAGACCGGAAATACCTGGAGGCGGACTTTGAGTTTGCCGCAAAGTACTGCCGGCACCAGGACCGGGTCTTTGTCATGGACGGTGATGCCCTTGTCATGCCCATGAAGGACTGGAAGTGGCTGCTGACCAATATAAAGGAAAAACTGCCCTGGGTGAGAAGGGTCACCTGTTATGCCAATTTAAAATCCATCATGCTGAAAACCGACCGGGACCTTGCCTGGCTCCATGAAAACGGGCTGACCGCCGTCTTTCTCGGGCTGGAATCCGGCCATGCCCGGGTCAGGAAAGATATCCGGAAAGGCGGCACGCCCGAAGAGCTGGTCCACCACTGCAAACGCCTCAGGCGCTCGGGAATCCGGCTGGTCACCATTGTACTGCTGGGACTGGGGCAGCTTGACCTGAGCCTTGACCATGCCAGGGAAACCGGAAAGGCCCTGACTGCTATTGATCCTGAGGCGGTGAGCGCCCTGAGCCTGATCCCTCTGCCCAACACCCCGCTGGGACAGGCCTTTGAGCGGGGGGAGTACAAGGTTCCCGATGCCATGGGCATGGTGGCCGAACTGCGGGAGCTGGTAAAACACACCGATCTCAGCCGGGGGGCCTTCAGGTCTGTCCATGTCAGCAATTACCTGAATGTGGATGCAAGATTCCCCGGGGGCAAGGCAGAGGTGCTGAACACCCTGGATCAGGCCCTGGCCGGCGGCATCAGCCTGAAACCGGAGTGGATGCGGGGGCTATAAACCCCATCTACCCCTGGGAATCCGGCGGAGCAGCCCGGGTTTTATCAAACAGTTGATTTATGCGGCTCACGAAATCCTTGTTCTGGCAGGGTTTTGAAAGATGATCGATACAGCCGTCTTTCCGCTTCAGTGCCTCAATGGATTCCAGGAATTCGATATTCCCGGAAATAAACAATACAGGTATTGTTTTTCTGGTCTTCCGGATGTGGTTGTATACATCCATCCCGTTGATCTTTCCCGGAAGTATATAGTCCAGGCTGATGAAATCGTATGGGTTCCTGTCAAATAAATCCATGGCATCCCGGCCGTTTTCCGCCGTGTCAACCCTGTGATTGCAGGGGGCCTGCGACAATACCCTGTATTGTACATTCAGGATATCGGTTTCATCTTCCACAAGCAGGATGTTTTTTCCGGAATAGGCGGCGCTTTTGCGTATCTCCGAAATCTCTTCCCGGGAAAGGGCCTTTTCAAAAATAGGCAGGCGGACGGTAAATCTGGTCCCGGCGCCGGTCCCGGTTTCAAACGAAATATCCCCTTTGTGCTGCTCAACGTATTTTTTAATATTGGCCATTCCGTAACCGGTTCCGGTGATGCCGGCTTTATACGCCCCTGTTATGTCCCTGCTTCCCTTTAAGGTGAAAGAGGGCTCATAAATTTCTTTATGGTGTTCAGGGGGAATGCCGCACCCGTTGTCTTCGATCGTGAAGCAGATATGATTATAGCGGCAGTATGTTCCAATCCTCAACTCAGGGTCTGCTGTCATACTCAGGGCATGAACCGCATTTTGTATAAGGTTCACCAGTGCATGTTCGATCATCCCCGGATCGGCAAGGAGGTCCGGTATCCCTATTTTATCCTCCCTTATCACCTTGATGCCTTTGAGGTCCTTTTTCAGGAGGTTTAAAACAAGGTCAACCTTCTCATTGATCTTGAAAAACTCCTGCTTGGGTTCGTGGGCTTTTGCAAAGGCAACCAGGTTCTTGGTCAGGTTCTTACCCCTGAGGGTCTGCTGAAGGATTAACTCCAGGGATTCTTTTGTCGCACCGCTGCGGCAGTCCATGAGCGACAACTCTGCATTGCCCATGATAATGCTGAGAATATTGTTGAAATCATGGGCCATTTTTCCGGCTATTTTTCCCACAAGGGCCAGCTTCTTCTGTTCCCCTGCAATTTTCTGTGCATTAAGTTTATCCCGTTCCGCCTTTTTCAGCCGGGTAATATCGTGGGCCACGGTCCGGGCGCCGGTCAACAGCCCGTTTTTATAGATATAGTCGTTATTCAGCACCACGGACAACTCTTCGCCGGACTTCTTGACCATGGTGTATTCAGCACTGTTTGCCTTTATTTTATCCCTGGTCAGGGCCACAAACCTTTTGCTGAATTTTTCCCGGCTCTCTTCAGTTAACAGGTCCAGGGGGTTCATGGACAAAAACTCTTCTTCAGAATATCCCGTATATACGCACATCACTTCATTTACACTCAGGAACCTGAAATTCTGAAGATCAAACTCAAACATCCCGGCAGGTGCGTGGTCGAAAAGCTGGCGGTATTTTCTCTCGCTCTCCTCCAGGGCTTCTGCCGCCTGTTTTTTCCCGGTAACATCAACAAAAAAACCATCCCAGAGGATACTGCCGTCCGGCATCATTTCAGGTGTGGACTGGGCTTCAAGCCATCTCTCCTCCCCGTCTTTCAGAAACCTCACAGACTCATGGTAGGGGGCAAGTGTGCCGGCAGATTCCAGAACAGCCCCATAAAAGGATTCCCTGTCTTCGGGATGGACCATATCAAGGAGTACAGACGAATCCCGGATGATCTCTCCAGCAGAAAAGCCTGAAAGGGCCTCCACCGCATCCGTGACAAACGGAAAGCTGAACGTTCCGTCCGGGGACATCCTGAACTGGTAGACAACGGCCGGGGAATTTTCCAAAAGCCGCCTGAACTTTGACTCACTGGCGGACAGGGCCTTCCGGATGCGTTTGCCCTCCCGGATTTCATTCCGGAGGGCCTCATTGGCGTCACGTAATGCCTGTGCATCGTCAAAAAGGGCTTTGTGTTCTGAAATCAATTCATTTACGAATTTTCCGACCTGATTGGCTTTATCGTCCTGGCCGGACAGCCTTAAAGCATCCGGGACCCGGCCTTTCAAAAGACAACGCAAGGCATCAGATATTGCATCCAGCCTTTTGATGTCGTTTGCTTTCATCCGGCAGATCCTGTTCTAGTTTGCCCTTCCGGCCTTAAAATGGGAGTTCGTTTTTTTTGCATAGTTACCACAAGTATGAACCCAGGGAAAGTGATTCGTCAAAATTCAGTATTATCCCTGGCATACTATCTAATGGTATACAAATGAAACAGGTCCCGGCAACCGCAGAAGGCAGGGAGGATCAGGCTGATATGCCCAGTTTTCCCTTAATCGTTTCAAGGTCATCAGCATTAAGGGCCGGATAATTCCATATGAACAGGCCGCCGATACCCTTTTCCGTGACCTGGCTGAGAAAATAGTTCAGGTTCTCGCTGGTCAGCCCGGCAGGGGTGAGGGCGAGGATGACCTGCCCC
Organism: Desulfobacterales bacterium; assembly: GCA_022361395.1. GTDB lineage: Bacteria > Desulfobacterota > Desulfobacteria > Desulfobacterales > Desulfobacteraceae > Desulfobacter. The sequence goes on from JAKSAX010000238.1 coordinate 3,642, forward strand.
GGCGGCACACCGTTGTCAATGGTCCGGGTGATTGCAGGCCCCACATTGGCTTCAATATCGGACATGGACCACATGGCCGCTGCATAGCACATGAGAATCTGGCGGTCGGCAGCACCGGCCTTGGCCACTGCCTGGACCGCCTCGTTGATGGCCTGGCCGTGGGCCGAGGCAGAGGGATTGTTGTAATCCCAGCCGGCCAGGAAGGTATAACTGGTGCCCAGGGATTTCTCCTTCAGCGCCTGCATGGCGGTGATCACATTTTCCATATCCATGTGGCACTCATCGTCAAAATCAACACCGGCCCAGCCACCCTCCTCCGTGACCGCCACAATCTTCCCGATCTGGTCAGGGGTACCTGGCATGGCCCCGGGGGTACAGCCGCCGCCCCCATATGTCCACAACACCTTGCCGCCGCCTTTTGGCGGCCGTTTTTCGGCAGGGCTCCAGCCCGGGCTTTCCGGGGTGCCGGATGTCAGCCCCTCCAGGTTGGTGATCATGCCGTACATGGTGTAGGAAAAACCGGCCGGCACACTCTCCGAGGTGTTCTGACTCCAGCCGCCGATGATATAATCGCCCATGGTAATCCTCCTTTTTTAGCTCTGGTTTAACCGGGGATTCCGGTTTAATTTCTCCCGGGTTTCATGCAGGCGGGGACAGGGGCACCGGCAGAACAAAAGCCAGGGGGACCGGGTAAATATCTTCCTTTTTGATACAGGGTTACGAGTTAAACAGGAAAACGAACAGGGAATCCGCCGTCAGCATGAAATTGATCCGGAAAATGTTGATCAGGGATACGATTCCCTGAAAAATCAGACAGTAAAAACGTATCCAAAGTAAATACCAGGGCTGCTCCCTTTGTCAAGAAATATTCATTTTAAGATTGAATTAACCTGCCTGTTGTGGCAAGGAATCTGTATCAGACTTTCATTTTCTTAAATACAAGGGAAAAAATGCCGGAATCCGCTGCCCCAAACAACGATCAGGAGAGCACCGACCTGAGGGAAGAGGTCGCCAGGCTCACCTTTGCGCTCCGGGGCGCAAACAGCGGCATCTGGGACTGGAACCTTAAAACCGGGGCCGTGTTTTTTGATGAGAATTATTTCAGGATTGCAGATTATGCACCGGATGAATTTGCCCACAGCTACGAGAGCTGGAGTGAACGGGTCCATCCGGATGACCTGAAAAAAGCAGAACGGAAAATAAAGGCCTACCTCAGCGGCAAATCCGACATCTATTCAGCAGAGTTCAGGTTCCGGACAAAAAGCAACCAGTGGATGTGGATCCTGGGCCAGGGAAAGATAATTGAATACAACGAAAAAGGAGAGCCAATCCGGTTCACCGGCACCCACCATGATATCACCGCCCGGAAAAAGACGGAGCAGGACCTGAAAAAAAGCTATGAAACCCTTGAAGAAAAGGTAAGGGAAAGAACAGCTGAACTCAACGAGATGAACACGGCCCTGAAGGTGCTGCTGAAAAAAAGGGAGCATGACAGGGAGGACATCGAGGAAAAGATATTTGCCAATTTCAAGCTGCGGGTCACCCCCACCCTGGACCGCCTGAAAAAAGAGTTTTCCGGCACGCCCCGGTCCGGCCTCATCACCCTACTGGAATCCGAACTGAACGACATTCTCTCCGGGTTTTCAAAAAAAATGTCCGATCCCACCACCGGCCTCACCCCCATGGAGGTCCAGATCGCCTCAATGATAAAACTGGGAAAATCCAGCAAGGAAATCGCAAGACTCCTGAACCGCTCGGCTTACACCATAGCCAACCACAGGGAAAACATACGGAAAAAACTGGGTCTGAAAAACAGGAAGGTCAACCTGAGATCCTTTCTGTCAAACCCTTAGAGAGGAAAACAACTATTTTGCCTGGGTAAAAACCGGGCCTTTTTAAGGCAATCCTTTCTATTGACTCCACCCGCCCACAGGCTATTATAAGACCTGTTCCATCTGAATCATTACAAGGTAAAAAATTCAATCCCACCGGGGAATAGTGCTCCGCAATTTCGCATCTGCCGTCAACTGTGCCCGGTCAAGCCAATGGGGAAAGAAAAATAATAGACCACCATATTTTCATAATCGACTCAGGAGATCTAATGGCCAGAAAAACCCATCACGTCATCCCGAACCCACTCGGCGGCTGGGACGTCAAAAAAGGGGGCGGCAAAAAATCAATCAAGCACTTTGCCACCAAACAGGACGCCATCACCTTCGGACGCCGCATCAGCAAAAACCAGAACTCAGAATTCATCATCCACAAAAAAAACGGGGACATCCAAAATCCCAAACCCCGGAAGACCAAAAAAAGCCCCCCTTATCCGCCCAAAGGGACGATACTTAAATTGATCTGAAGATTCTTCGATTTAACTGACAGTATAATATTTGAATTCTTTAAAATTTAGAGATTTTAACGATAATCAAGCAGTTTTAACTCTTGATTCGTAAAAATGAAACTACTGGGAAATATAATCATGGGGCAGAAAATTAGTTTTTCCACCCCGCAATGATAGACAAAGTCCGGGGTCGGTAATTACTCAAAATTGATGGTTTTAATGCGGCGCAACCGCCGTGAACGAACTAAATCACCGGCAAAAAAAACAGAGCGAGGAACGAGCTTTGTTTTTTGCTGTCCGAGTTTGATATTCTTTAAAAATGTGGCTTAACTTGGAGTCCATTTTTTTGGGGGAGGATCATATTTTAAAAGCTAAATTTTTATATTAGCAATTCCTACTGAAAATTTAATTGATGCGCTTTCATTGTAAAGTATCATTTCAGAAGAATAGCTAACTTCACTTACATCTTTGAAATCACCAAAATATTTCAAATTAACATTTGTTTTCTTACCAGCATATAGTTTTGAAAGAGTAGACGAATCTTCAATATTTCTGAAACGAAGCATTGGTAGGCCATACACGTTACCAGTACTTTCAACTGTGCCATTATCTCCAGCGATTGTTGGTTGCCTGTCTGAGAATGCCAAAAAGATATTTTCTGTTGTCGTATTAACGATATTTAATGATAAAGAAATATATCTTTTATCTTTGGATTTAGAAATTTTTTCAACACTAACAAACAAAAAATCATTTTCATAAAGATTATCAATATATGGCTTTTTTATGTCATTTTTATGCTCATAAATA
>JAKSAX010000208.1 GCA_022361395.1 Desulfobacterales bacterium
CTGGTGGACTGGTCCGGAAAGGCAGATAAGCAGTACTTTGTCAAGGTGACAAGGGAGGCCGGTGTGATGATCATGGGGTCAAGGACCTATGATACCATCGGACACCCCCTGCCCGGGCGCCTGAATATTGTAATGACCCGTGACAAGAGCCGGAAAAGCAATAATGAGAACCTGGTTTTCACGGATGAGCCGCCGTCGGTTATCCTTAAGGATCTGGAAAAAAAGGGCTATGACAAGGTGGCCCTGATCGGCGGGGCCATCATCAACTCAATGTATGCCAGGGAAAACCTGATCACCCATGTGCATATCACCCTGGTGCCCCGGTTTTTCGGAAAAGGACTCTCCCTGTTCACGGATGAGCTGGATACGAACCTGGTATTAAGTGAATACCGCGAAATTGCCAAAGGCCATCTCCTTTTGATCTATGAGGTGAAACATGAATAAAAAAGATACGTCTGAACAGAAAAAAACAAAAAAAGGGTGGTTGACCCGGTTTCTTGACTGGTTGACCATGGGGGTCCTTCAGGCCCAGAAACGCGGCAACGGCCCCCGGAATTGCTGAGGCAGGGGAAAATAACCGGCCCGTGGGGCCGGTTTCAGCCGATCCTAAAAATCTCTTGAAACTTCCCGTAAAGAAGTTATACTCGCCTGAGTATAAATTAAAAATAACAGGGGTATTCCTACGCTCCAAAAGGTTGAATCTATGAAAGAACGTGTAAAAGGTCTGCTTCAGAAAATTAATTTTATTGAAACCGATATGGAACTCCAGAAACAGATTCTCTTTTCCATCCCCTCTGACCAGAAAGATGAGATGAAAAAGGTGATGGATGTCATTGCCTCCCAGAAACAGCAGATCAACGAGCTGCGCCAGGCCATAAAGGAAATTGACGAAGACGAGTATAACCGGATCATCACCCTGGAGGAAGCCACGGCAAAGTTCAGGAAATTGTCCCAGGATAAAAAGTTTGTGAAAGTGCATACCCTGAATGAAGATGGGCAGTGTTCCGTCACCCTGAACGACGGTACCAAAATAGACTGCCTGGTGGCTGCCAAGGATGAAGAGGGAAACTGGACTGTACTGACCATTGATGCCGAAACCCGGGAATACCCCGGCGGTCTGATCCGGGAATAGGGGGAGAAAAATGTATGGTATGAGAATGTTAAGCGTCCTGACCTGCTGTCTTTCCCTGGCCTGTGCAAGTCACGCCTTTGCCTCAGACAAGACCCCGTCAGCCCCGGAGTTTAAACTTGAACAGTTTATCTCCCCTGAGACCTGCGGGGGGTGCCACTCTGAAATCCTTGAGCAATGGACCAACTCCATGCACAACCTTGCCCATAAGGATCCGGTCTACTCCCGGGTATCCCAATTCCTGCGCAAGGGCCTGACCGTTGAAGGCGAAATTGAAGAGGCGGAATCCTGTGTGAAATGCCACACCCCTGTGGGCTTTGTGACAGGCTTCCCAAAAGAAGTCTCCGACGACCGGAGCAAAACCCCGGAGATCGCAACCCGTGGGATTCAGTGTGATTATTGTCATTCAGCCGTGGACATTACCAAAATGTACAACAACGGCCTGGTATTATCCCCGGGGCAGGGGGAAGATGACCCGGGTGTGAAGTACGGCCCCTTTGACGATGCCGAACCGGATTTCCATGAGGCCGCCTTTTCAAAGCTGCATACGGAATCCGCGATCTGCGGCACCTGCCACAATGTTAAGCATGTGGCCTATGGCACGGACCTTGAGACCACCTATACGGAATGGGAGAACAGTCCCTACAACGATGCTGATCCGGAAAAACGGGTGGACTGCCAGGATTGCCATATGTACCAGCGTCCGGGCATACCTGCCACCGGGTCAACCGAACGGCCTGCCAACCCGGGTGCGGCAGCGGATTACAGTGATGAGCGGCCCCATATATTTACCCATTATTTTGTGGGGGCGAATTCCGGTGTGCCGGCTGAATTCGGTGATGCGGAAAAACCGGCCATGGCCGAGGAAAGGCTGAAGCATGCCGCAACCCTGGATCTCTCAGGCATCACGGATACAAAAGTGACGGTAACCGTGACCAACACGGGTGCCGGCCATTCCCTGCCCACGGGGGTGGGGGACCTTCGCCAGGTCTGGATCGAACTCACCCTGAGTGATGGGGCAGGCAAACCGCTTTTCAGAACAGGGATCCCGGATGACAACCATGTGCTCCCTGACGACACCGTGATCTTCAGGACCGTCCTGGGAGACGGACAGGGTAATCCCGTATTGAACCTGGCCAAGGCCAGGGAGATTCTTTCCGATACGCGGATTCCGGCCAAGGCCAGCGCCAGCCACACCTTTGACCTGGGGATGGCTCCCAAAAAAGGCCAGGTCCTCCAGGCCCGCCTGCTCTACCGGGGCATGCCCCAGAAGATTCTGAACCTTTTGCCGGAACCGGCTTTAGGCCCGCTGCCTGTGGTTGAAATGGCAAAGGTGAGCCAGACCTTGTAGAATTTATTGAAAAGAAAAGGGGAGACCGCAGCCGATTTCCCCTTTTTTTTGTCTTTATACCGGTTTTAGAAGGGCCAGAAACTATTGTCCTCCCACACCCGGTCCATCAGGCCTTCCTGAAGACTGATCAGCTTTTTCAGGTGGGTACTCTCCCAGACAGACAGCCATTTATAGAGTTTCTTTTCTTCAGGATCATTTGTCTCTTCTGATCGAAGTGCATAGAGCTTAATGGCCTTTTCCTCAAATCCGATGGCAGCAGTGATGGCAGTGGCTTCAAATCCGGCTGCGTTGATATTTTTTATAACGGCGTCATCAAGAATCTCCGGGGCAGGCTCTGCCCCGCCGTCATTGTCGTATCCGCCTGCTGCGAATTTACCGCTGTTCATATATGCCTTGAATTGTTTTTCAAGGATATCCATGTGTTCCTGCTCATCATCTACAAGGGTCTGGAAAAACTCTTTTACAGAGGGATCTTCTGCATTGTCCCTTGCGGTTTCATACAGATGTTTACCCTGGCGCTCCATGAGAAATGCATTTTTCAATATGTTCAGCGTCTTTGATTTATCCATGGGAAATCTCCTGTTGAGGGTTGAAATGTCTTAAGAAAAACTACACCAAACCCATAGAATTTGCAAATCCGCCGGATTTTTAATATCCTACCCCTTTTTAATTGAGGAACAAAATAAAAGCGTATTTGGATAATGGGAACATTTGATGTCATAATTATTGCCGTGGGCCTGGCCATGGATGCGGCAGCCGTCTCCCTGGCAGCGGCAGCATCGGGGTTTGCAGGCAACGGCAGGGCCGTGTTCAGGCTTGCCTTTCACTTCGGGCTGTTCCAGTTCATGATGCCGGTGGCCGGGTGGTTTCTGGGGGTGGGGTTTGTCTCCTACCTAAGGGCCTTTGACCATTGGATCGCATTCGGCCTCCTGGTGTTTGTGGGGGGACGGATGGTTCTTTCCGGCCTGGATAAATCCGATAATCTCATCCCGAAAGATCCCTCCAGGGGGCTGACCATGGTAATGCTCAGCCTGGCCACCAGCATTGATGCATTGGCCATAGGCTTGAGCCTGGCCATGATGGATATCAATATCTGGTACCCGTCAGTGATGATCGGGGTGATCACATCCGGGATGTCCCTGGGCGCCATTGCCCTGGGCAAGCGTCTCGGGACCCTGTTCGGAAAGCGGATGGAGATGCTTGGCGGGGTGATCCTGGTGCTTATCGGGACAAGGATTCTGATTGCCGAACTGATAACGGCCGGGTAAACTTTATGACGGGTCCTGGGCGTGTCCGGCCCCGCCCAGGATCTGCCTGATTTTTTCTCCGAGCACCTGCCGGGTAACAGGTTTCATCAGGAAATCCATGATGCCGGCCTCTTTCATATTTTCCCTGGTAACAGACTCGCCATATCCTGTGCAGAGCATCACCGGAAGGTCAGGCCGGCTCTTCTTTATTTCGCGGGCAACATCAAAGCCGTTCATCCCGGGCATGGAAAAATCCGTTATGACCAGGTCTAAATCTTTTCCGTGGGTTCTGACAAATGCCAGGGCTTCCCCGGGATCGGAAAATCCGGTTACCCAGTATCCGAGTTTGGGAAGGGTTTTTTCCATCATCTTTATCAGGGTGACTTCATCATCCACCACAAGGATATGCTCACCTTTGCCTATGGTGTCTTCTGCGCTGTCTGTCAACGGTTGGTGGCGGGGTGTTTCAGGCGGGGAGATCCTGGGCAGGAGAATGGTAAATACAGAGCCCCGGTCCGGGCGGCTTTCCACATGGATGCTTCCCCCGGATTTTTTCACGATACCGTGAACCACGGCCAGCCCCATTCCCGTGCCTTTGTCCACGTCACGGGTGGTGAAAAACGGGTCAAATATGTTGTCGATGGTCTCTTTCTCCATCCCGTGGCCTGTATCCCGGACCGACAGCTTTACCCAGGAACCGGGTGAAGATCCCGGGAAGCCGGTTTTTTCCGGTTCCTCTATCTCAATATCTTCCAGCCCTATCTCAATGATGCCGGTTTTTTTACCGAGCATGGCCTGAACCGCGTTGGTGCACAGGTTAATGACGATCCGGTGGATCTGGGTGGGATCGGAGGTGATCCAGGCATCCGAGAGGAGATCTGCCCGGATGGTGACACTGGCCGGGATAGATGCCCGTATCAGCTTTAAAGCCTCGGTGATCACGGGGGCGATCTCCAGAGGGGCCACCTCCTGGTCTGCCTGGCGGCTGAAGGTGAGGATCTGGCCGGTGAGTTCCTTGGCCCGCATGGCAGCCGCCAGTACCTGGGAGGCGTACTGCTTTGTCTCTGATTCTTTGGTTTCCTCTTTGGTCAGCTCCGCATAACCGATGATAGCAGAAAGGATATTGTTGAAATCATGGGCAATGCCCCCGGCCAGGGTGCCGATGGCCTCCATTTTCTGGCGCTTGTTCAGGGCGGTTTCCAGAACAATCCTTTTTTCCTGGGCATCCAGCCGCTCCTTCATTTCCCGGTGCAGCAGGTCATAGGTTTTGGTCAGTTCCCGGGTTCTCTCCTTTACTTTCCGGTCCAGGTCCGCATTAATCCCGCTTACCTTTTCCTTTTCCAGGGCAAGCATATGGCTGGTGAAATATCTCTGTCTGGCATTCAATTCAATGGCGTATCCCGCCAGGGTGCACAGAAACGCGGAAGAGATAAAAAAGAAGTTGTTGTTTATAAATATATGGACGGGTGTTTCCACGATCCAGAGGGTGATGATTTCATATACGATAACAATGGTCCAGGTGCAGGCGGTTGCCCATAGGAATCCGGTGCGGAAAAAGGTCTGGACCACGATGAACACCAGTATGATACCGGCATAGTAGGAGTAGCTTGCCGGCGGTCCTGCCAGGATCACCATGGCTTCGATGCCGAGGCCGCCAACCAGGCAGACCCCTGCCAGCAGGGGCTGGAACCAGCGTTCAAATGCCCTGTGAAAGGAAAATGCAAGAGTCGCCATTGCCAGGGGAATGACAACGATGTACCTGATAATCCAGAAGATGAATTTTTTATCCGGCACAATGACTGCGTCCAGAATGCCGAAGATTCCGTATAAAAAGATCGCCACCACCAGGGACAGGCGGATCCGGACAAGTGCCTCCCGGAAATAGGCATGCCGGAACCCCGGCTCAAGGTGAGCCCTGTCACGGGTAAAGGCCAGTGTAAGAGGGTGATATTGCAAAATTTTTATCCGTCCCGGTTATAGTGGGTACTGATTTTTACCACCATAGATGGCCGGCTGAAAATTATCAAGGGGTTTTGAGGCCTGCCACCGGAATGAAGCTGCCGTTTAAATTTGCCTTGATTTGGAATTTTACTTTAGAATATAGTTCAGGTCCGGTTTTAACGGAATCCCGGCCGGTATTGAAGGCCGGGCCGAATCATATTAAGGAGGAGCCCTATGTCTGAGGCGTTACTGCAAAGCGCAGGAGAAACCATTATTGTTCAGGGAGGAATTCCGGGCATAACAGGTGAACCGGTCCGGATCATAACGGCCCGGAAACAGGAAGCAGGCCGGCCATGCTGAAACCGGACCTGCCTTACTATGACAATCCCGGGGGAAAGACCCTGCCTGACGGAATTTCCCGGGTCATCGACGCCCATGTCCATGTGTTTCCGGACAAGATCTTCTCCGCTGTCCAGGCATGGTTTGACGCCCATGCCTGGAAGATCCGCTACCGGATGACAAGCCGGGAACTCATCGCCTTTCTCCTGGACCGCGGGGTCAGCCGGGTCACCGCCCTTCAGTACGCCCACAAACCCGGGATGGCCGGATTCCTGAATTCATATATGGCAGAGCTGTGCCGGGATTTCCCGGGAAGGCTCATAGGGCTTGCCACTATCTTCCCCGGGGAGGAAAATGCCCGGGAGATACTGGACAATGCCTTTTCCATGGGATTATCCGGGGTAAAACTCCATGCCCATGTCCAGTGTTTTGATATGAACAGTCCTGATATGGACCCCGTTTACGACATCTGCCAGGAACGGAACAAGCCCATGGTCATGCATGTGGGCCGGGAACCCAAAAGCGAGCATTACCTCTGTGACCCCTATGAACTCTGCAGGGTGGAGAAGGTGGAACAGGTCCTGAAGGCCTACCCCCGCCTGAAGCTCTGTGTCCCCCATCTGGGGTTTGATGAGGTTGAGCAATACCGGAAGCTGATCGAAGCCTGCGACACCCTCTGGCTGGATACGGCCATGGTGATCACGGATTACTTCCCCGGGCACAGGTGGGGAGACCTTTCCGCCTACCGGAAGGACCGGATCATGTACGGGTCCGATTTTCCAAACATCCCCTATGCCTGGGACCGGGAACTGCTCCGGATGGCCGGCTCCGGCCTGTCAGCAGATGACCTGGACCGGGTATTGTACAGGAATGCCCTGTCATTTTTTGACGCGGGTTAAGCCCGGATCAGGACCTGTTTGCAAGCTTCAGCGAGACTAAACCGGCTGCAAGGTAGAGCAGGGCGGCTGTGAATAAAACAGCCCTGAACCCGGATATGACCGCCATAAGTGTGGCCAGAATTATGCTGATGACGGAAAAAAAGCCGTTTATGCCCCATGCCCAGGGAACCAATGCGGTTCTCTGTTTTTTCAGGAGGGCAAGGCCGGCCGGAAACGGGATGCCCATGAAAAATCCCAGGGGGGCTGCCAGGAGAATGGTAAGCCCGACCCTGCTGCTGAACTCAAGGCTGATAAATTCCCTGAACAGGCTGTCCAGAGTCAGGGTGTAAATGCAGGTGATGCCCGCGATCATGGCCGTTGCCGCAGGTATGGCGGCGGGCCGGGAAAAGACAGCGCCCGACATAAGGCTGCCTGCCCCGCTGAATACGAGAAGGGCGGTGAGTATGACAGATAAGGCAAACACGGGCTGCCCCAGAAAAAGGGTCATCTTCTGGATCAGCGGCATCTCAACGAAAAAAAATCCGGCCCCGATAAGGGAAAAATAGAGAAAAACAAAGGCATCTTTTGACTGCCGGTTACTCTTAAATATGACGAGGGGAAGGAGGATAAAGAGGAAACTGACGGCCAGGACAGGCAGGAGAATTATCAAGAGCAGAAGATAGCCCCACTCTGTCACCGGCACCTGGGAGGGGCCGAAGGTGCGGATCAGCCTGATGACACCGGGTTTGAAAAAATTGTAAAAGTAGGGCCGGTTGTCCGTGGCTGCCCGTATGTCAAACTCATAGCCCCTGATAAAGGATAGGGCCTCATCCCCCAGAAGGGCTTTCATGCCCCTGTGGTATACGGGTGCGTCAAGCCGGATATGCCTGTTGGCCTCTGCCTCATCCATTCCGGGATAGTAGACCATATCAAAGAGCCGTTCCGCTGCAAATTTCCTGGCCCGGCCAGTGAGTTCGGCGGTGGCCTCCTGTTTCAGGACCACAAGGGTCAGGGTCTGAAGGGAGCGGATGGCGATGAGGTGGTTTTCAGGTGTTTCAACCCCTGTTTCCCTCAGGGCGGTAATCACGGTATGGAACAGCTTCAGGTTATCCCTGGCAGGGGTGACCGTCCACCTGGTAAAGGCAAGCATGCCGTTTCCGGTCAGGCTGCGGAGATAATCGGCAACGGATTCAACCGTGTACAGGTAGCTTTCATTGAGCCCGTACATTCCGGATGCGGCCGCGTTGTAGGCATCAACCAGTGAGAGTTCAACCAGGTCGTACCTGTTCCGGGTGGACCGGATGAAGTTCCTGGCTTCACGGTGAATGATATTTACCCCGTCAAGGCCGTATACTCCGCCTGAAAACCCTGCAAATTCATTTTTCATCAGGGTGATGACGTTTTTGTCCGCCTCCAGGGCATCAACACGGCTGAAGCCGGCCAGGGTGGCCTTGAGGATGGATTCGCCACCGCCGGATCCGATGATAAGTGCATGTTGGCCGGCCCTGCCGCCCGACAGGTGGAAGGGCAGGAATGCCGCCAGGAATTTCAGGTGGCCGATGTCACCGGGACTGCCGGTATACGGCGTGATCGGGCTGGTACCCTCCCCGTTAAAGAAAATGGCCTTCTGGACCGGTACCTGGAAAGGGCTAACAAGGCTCAGGCCTGCCGTATGCCGGAGACCGTCTGCACGGACCACCTGTACGACGCCCAGGGGTGAGTAGGCTTCATGGACGATCTGCGCATCCGGCAGGGTAAGGGCCCCTGAAACAGGCTTGAATTGGGACACCTGCTTTAAATTAAGAGAGGAGGCGGAGATCACCAGTGCTGCAGCGATCAGGAGAAGAACGCCCCCTGCGGCTGCCTTGAACCCGGGACCTTCCCCGGGGACAAGGGCAAAAGCGGGAACAAGGGCGGTCAGGATGACTGCCGGCATGACATCATAGGGGTGCATGAAAAATGAGATAACCAGCACAAACACAACGCCTGCGGCAGATCCGGCCAGGTTTGTGAAATAGGTAAAGGCGATTTCCCGTGTCATTAATGCCAGGCAGATGATGGCCGCCCCAATGAAAAAACCGATACCCATGAGCGCGAAATAGACAAAGGCATAGATGGCCTGTTCAGGGCTGAAGCTCATTTCATAGGGGTTGAAATCAAGGTGTGCGGAAACCATGAAGCCCGTGCACAGGGATAGAGGGAAAAGCAGGACTGCAGCCCTGATATACCCAGACAGGTCTGGCTCAATCCTTTTCTGCGCCATGGCAATGACGGAGCCGCTGGCCCCAAACCCCAGAAGGGCCATGGTGATGATCAGGGCGGAAAGGTTATGCCAGTGGGCATAGGCAAATACCCGGGTAAAGTTGATTTCATAGGCCAGGATGGAAAAGGATGTGAAAAAAACAACAAGGTTAACAACCCCGGGTGCCTTCACTTTAATTCCCACCCCTGACCAGGGGGACAAAGCGTACCGAGGCGATGATCCGTGTGGTCAGTTTCCCCTCTTTCCCTTTTTCAATGAGAACCAGGTGCTGGACTTTGAACGGCGGCCCCACGGGAATGCACATCCTTCCCCCCGGCTTAAGCTGGGCAATGAGGGGGGGCGGTATAAACTCGGAGGCGCAGGTAACAATGATGGCATCATAGGGACCGTGCTTTTCCCAGCCATGGTAGCCGTCAGCATGGGTGGTGACCACATTATCATATCCAAGGGCCTTAAGCGTGCCCGTTGCGCGGTCATGGAGGGGCCGGACAATTTCAACGGAATATACGGATGCCGCGATCTCCGCCAGAACCGCAGCCTGGTACCCGGAGCCTGTTCCCACTTCCAGGACCCTGGAATTTTCATCCACCCCAAGAAGTTCCGTCATCAGGGCGACAATATAGGGCTGGGAGATGGTCTGCCCGAAACCGATGGGAAGGGGCCTGTCCCTGTACGCGGATGATCTTTTGTCCCTGGGAACGAATTCATGCCTGGGCACGGTTTCCATTGCGGCCAGCACGGTTTTATCCCTGATCCCGCGGTCTTTGATCTGGCGGACGGCCATGGCGCGGCGCAAATCTGTAAAATCCGGCTCTGCACCAGCAGGAACAGGCCCGGGCAGGCACCATGCGCAGATCAAAAATATAAAAATCATACGTCCCATTGAACGGCTCCGTTAATTGTGCTGTATCTGTCCAATATAACAGAATAAACAGAGATGATGAAGGGCTGTGGTAAACCGGAATCCCGAGGGGATCATGATAAATATTTTTTATGCAAAATTATTTATTCCATAAAAAATAGATTATAAAATCCTGATAATACAACAAATATCAATATTTTATTGACAAATAACATTGACAGAACTATAAGGCGCTCCGTGGCGGTTTAATAAAAACCAATTAATAGGGAACGTGCATGAACCAAGTATCAGTAATTTTTAAGAAAATCGCATCAGGCAGCCTGGTTGCCCAGATCATGATGGGCATCATTGCGGGCGTTATACTCGCAGTGGTCTCACCGGCAGCGGCAAAATCGGCCGGCCTGCTGGGCGGTTTGTTTGTCGGGGGGCTTAAAGCCGTTGCCCCGACACTTGTATTTGTCATTGTTATGGCGTCAATCGCCAACCAGAAAAAAGGGGCGCACACGAACATGCGCTCCATCATCCTTCTATATTTAGCAGGCACATTCATGGCGGCGCTGGTTGCCGTCACAATGAGCTTTCTCTTCCCCACAACACTTACACTTGTGGCAACCAACTCCACGGCAACCCCGCCGGACGGTATCGGACAGGTCCTCCACACCCTGCTGTTCAAGATGGTGGATAACCCGGTCAATGCCCTTGCCACGGGGAATTTCCTCGGCATCCTTGCCTGGGCAGTCGTGCTGGGATTCAGCTTCCAGCGCGGGTCAGACAGTTTGAAAACCATCCTGCAGGATATTTCCAACGGCGTTTCAACCGTTGTCAGGCTGGTGATCCGGTTTGCGCCCCTGGGAATTTTCGGCCTGGTTGCAAAAACCATCGCAACAACAGGGTTCTCCGCACTGGCTGGCTATACCCATCTGCTCCAGGTGCTCCTGGGGTCCATGCTGATCATCGCCCTGGTGGTAAATCCGCTTATCGTTTTCCTGAAAACCCGGAAGAACCCATATCCCCTTGCCCTTACCTGTCTCCGTGAAAGCGGGGTCACCGCGTTTTTCACCAGAAGCTCCGCTGCCAATATCCCGGTTAACATGGACCTGTGCAAACGCCTGAACCTCAACGAGGACACCTACTCCGTATCCATTCCCCTCGGGGCGACCGTCAACATGGGAGGGGCAGCCATCACCATCACCGTATTAACCCTGGCTGCGGTGCATACCCTGGGAATCAAGGTGGATATTGCCACGGCACTTCTCCTGAGCCTTGTGGCCTCGGTCTCCGCCTGCGGGGCATCCGGTGTCGCCGGCGGGTCACTGCTGCTGATCCCCCTGGCCTGCAGCCTCTTCGGTGTTCCCAACGACATCTCAATGGAGGTGGTTGCAGCAGGCTTCATCATCGGCGTGATCCAGGATTCGGCCGAGACCGCATTGAACAGTTCAACAGATGTCCTGTTCACGGCTGCCTCAGACAGGGCTGACATGGACTTTGCCGCTGCAAAGGAATAAACCGGCGCATAAACGGTCCGGACGCCAAAGAGGTAAAAATTAACAACAGCAAAAAACGTTTGCTGGACCGCCTACAGCCTCTTTTGAACCGGCGGGTATGGAAAGGGGAAAACCACCCGGCATACCCGGCGCTTATCCGGATAAGGAATCGTTACAAAACAACTTGATCTAAATTGTTTCCAAAACCCCTTAAAAGACTGGGTATTTTGAAAACAAAAGATCAAGTAATTTGGGAGCCGATTCTAAGAACGCAGTACGCAGACCGGAGAGTTAAAATAAAGATGCCGCATGGATTTTCATGCGGCATCTTTGTATTTACGGGCAAGCGCATTGCGTTATGTTCAGGGGTGTCCCCGGGAACGGATGGGTTTATGGGAAAAAAGATGGCCGCGCTTGTTCCATGGCCTCTTTTAATATTCTGTTCCGATCTGTTTTATCAGTGTCTTAAAATTTTTATCCTCATTTAACAGGGTTTTTCCCATATTCTTGAGTTTATCAACGGTTTCCCCCTCCAGCTGGAAACTGGTCGGCAGGTTTTTAAACCAGTGCCGGGTCTTATCGTCTTCTATGGAGTCAAAGGTCAGGTGGGATAAATACAGGTCAACCTTATAAAGCTTGTCCTCAAGCTGTGCAGGGCAGTTGTTCTGCGTCATGATCCGATTGCATTGCTCCCTTAGCTGAACCGCTTCATTAAACTCATCCACCCGGTGCCTTACCAGCCGGATGGTATCATAGGTATAGTTTGACAGGGGCACGGTCGATGCCGTTGTCAATACATCGATAAGCCCGGGAACCTTTGGGGTTTCGTCCCTTTCCGGGTCCTTGTATGTGGCGGCATTCACCACGATAATCACCAGTTTTTCAATGATTTCATTGTTGATCATCCGCTGGATGCTGTAGGACGGGGCCGGGGAACTCATGGCGTGGAGGATTGACCTTAATCCGATATTATCGGCCACCCCGCCATCCACCAGATGAATATAATCCCGCTGAACACCTTCTTGGTTTTTTACATAATAACTCTGCTGTAACTCCGCGGTTTCCGCTTTTTGCGGATCTTTGTGCCGGTATTTCAGTCCCCTGGCCACCCAGGGCGGCGGTTCATAGTTGCAGGTTCCGGCATAGTTTTCAAAGGTAAGCGGGGTCAAGAGCCCGGGAAATGCTGAGGATGCTGCCACAGCCCTGGCCAGGGGCAGCCCGGACAGGTTGGAGCAGATTAAATCCATCTGATTCTGGATAAACGGGAACTGGCGGCCTGTGCTCATGTCCGTTGCGTTCACCATTAAAAACGGACGGGTTCCTCTTCTCAGGAGGGTTTCAAAGGTCGC
>JAKSAX010000410.1 GCA_022361395.1 Desulfobacterales bacterium
GAAGGCATCTTTGAGATCAACAGCCCGGATGAAAACTCTCCGGTTCTGGTCACCACCAACTTTGCCCTGACCTACTTCATCGTATCCGGTGAATGTGAGGCCTCAAAAGTTCCCTGCTGGCTCCTGATCAAGGATTCCGAAGGCCTGTCCGTACTGACAGCCTGGGCAGCCGGTAAATTCGGCGGAGATGATGTGGGCATGTTCGTGAAAAAGAGCGGCATCATGGACAAGGTAAAACATACGGAAGTCATTATCCCCGGTTATGCAGCAGCCATTGCCGGCGATGTTGAAGAAGAACTTCCCGGCTGGACTATAACGGTCGGACCGAGAGAAGCGGCTCACCTGCCGGCTTTCCTCAAATCCAAATAAAGTTAGAAACGGGGCGGGAGACTCTCCCGCCCCGCTGTACCACCACAATTTTAAAGCAAAAGGATAAAACATGGACAATATGATCTTATTTGGTGAAAGCCTGAATGTAATTTCCAAGGTTATCGGAAAAGAATTCAAGGAACCGGATCCTTCCAAACGTAATCCCGAACCCATTCAGGAAGAAGTCGTGAGACAAAAAGAACTGGGTATGGATTATATTGATATCAACCTGGGACCGGCCAAAAAATTCGGTACGGAACTGATGCCGTGGGTTGTGAATGTGGTTCAGGAAGCTGTTCCGGGAATGCCTCTGCTTCTGGATACCTCCAACATTGATGCCATTGAAGCCGGGCTTAAGGTCTGCAAACCTGCTGACAAGCCCCATATCATCAACTCCATTATGGCACGGGCGGAACGGTATGAGCCCATGGTTCCCCTGGCAACCCAGTATGATGCAGACTTTGTTGCCCTGATGTGGGGCCCCGAAGGTCTTCCCAGGGACGAGAACGAGAGAGCGGCCCTGGCAGTGGAATTGCTCTACTTTGCCAATGAAGCCGGCGTTCCCAATGAAAGGATCTGGGTGGACGGTATTGTAACTCCGGTTAATATTCAGCAGCAGCAGCTCATGAGCCTGCTCAACTTCCAGATGATGCTGGATGACATTGCCCCGGGTGCCAAATCCACCTGCGGCCTGTCCAATATCTCCAACGGTCCCCCTGAGCACCTGCGTCCCATCCTGAACTCCACCTATATGTGCATGCTCTGGAAATACGGGATGAAGTCCGTTATTGCAGATCCCCTGGATAAAAAACAGACTGCCATTGCCAAGGGCGAACGCTCGGACATCACAGACCTGATCTGGGGCCTGATGGACGGTAATGATCCCGGTGCGGCAAGCCTGGAAGGCGAACTGCTCGACTATTACAAAACCTACAAAGTCATTATGGGCGAAACCCTGTACTCTGACTCCTGGCTTGAAATCTAAGATTTTCACAGCCTAATTTTCAGGCCCCTGAACCGGCATTTCCGGATCAGGGGCCTTTTCTTTTACTGCTTCAAACAGCAGTGCTGAAAATATATGGTATTTTTAGTACGGGAGTTGTTGCACCCCTTTAATTTTATGTGATATTGCCTTATATTTGGATATGATTTTACTTTGGGAGCACGCAAAAAATAACTTTACATAATGTGAACTGATTCTTGCGCAATCCCTTTATTCAAGGGGAATAAATAGTGGACGCTCAAACACCTGATACCAACACAAGGGAAAACTGGTACTATATAATCATCCAGAACCCGGGAACATCAACCGAACAATTCGTGGGGTTCCGGGCCCCTGACACCGATGAAAAATTCTTACCCGCATTCAGGACAAAGGATCAGGCCCAGGCCTGTTTTGCCCTTATGCCCAAGGATTTGTTTAATGGAAATTACGATACCCAGGCAGTGATTGAGGAAGATCTTCTGGCCATTGCAGATGATGCCGGTCACAAGGTATATCTTCTGGACGAAAAAGGCACCATCCTGAACTATCTGAACCAATAAGGAGTACTAAGTTGAGTTTAAAACTAGCATTCGGCGGAAAAGGAGGCGTAGGCAAAACCACTGTGACCTCCCTGATCGCCAGAACTATTGCCGCTATAGAAAAAGAGACAAGCGTTATCGCCATTGATGCGGACCCGGTTGCCAACCTGGCAGCCGGCCTGGGAATTGATGAAACCCGGCCCATCACACCGGTGGCGGAATTATCAGATCTTATTGCCGAAAGAACAGGTGCCACACCCGGGACCATGGGAGGTTTTTTCACCCTCAATCCAAAGGTGGACGATATTCCGGAACGGTTCTCCATTGAAAAGGACGGGGTAAAACTCCTGGTTATGGGAACGGTTCAACAGGGAGGCTCCGGTTGCATCTGTCCTGAGTCCACCATACTCAAAGCCCTGATGAACCATCTGGTATTGGGACGAAAAGAAATCGTGGTCATGGATATGGAAGCCGGTGTCGAGCATCTGGGCCGCGCGACTTCCGGTTCGGTTGATGCTTTGGTGGTAGTGGTCAATCCGGGGAAACGCAGCCGGGTGGCAGCGGATAAGATCCGGAAACTCGGCCGGGATATCGGGATCAAAAATATAGTAATCTTAGGCAACCGGGTAAAATCCGAAGAAGATAAGGCCCTTATCCGGGAGAGTATGAGTGAATACGAGATCCTGGGGTTCCTGCCCGAACTGGATGAGATTGTTCAGTCCGACCGTGACGGCAGCCGCCCATTTGATGATATCAATACCATTCCCGGAGAACTCAGGGAGATTGCTGAAAAACTGATTGCGTTAGATAAATAGCCTGCCGTCTGTTGATTCCGGCGGTTATCCCCGCCGGAATCAACAGAAACTTCAGGCTTCCAAGGCTGCAATGGCGGTGTCCAGCATCCTGTTGGAATATCCCCATTCATTGTCAAACCAGGCCTGGATTTTAACAAGGCGCTTTCCCGACACCCGGGTCTGGGGCAGATCAACAATGGCGGATCTCGGATCATGGTTAAAATCACAGGAGACCAGCTCTTCGTCACATACCCCTAAAATACCTTTTAGTCCGGATGCAGCCGCAAGGGTCAGCATTTTATTCACCGCAACGGAATCCGTATCCGTATTCACCGCCAAAGTAATATCCATAATGGAAACATTGGTGGTGGGAACCCGGATGGCAAGGGTTTCAAATTTCCCCTCAAGATGGGGAAGTATCCTCCCTATACCTTTTTCCAGGGACGTGCTCACCGGTATAATGGATTGAAGGGCGGACCGGGTTTTCCTCAGATCCGTATTATAGGCATCAATCACCGGCTGGTCATGCATGGCGGAATGGATGGTGGTGATCCCCCCGCTGTCGATACCCAGTTCATTGTCAATCACATCCAAAATGGGAATCAGGCAATTGGTTGTGCACGAGGCATTGGAGATAATCGTATGCCCGGCTTCCAGGGTGTGGTGATTCACCCCGAAAACAATCGTGGCATCCATCTCATCCTTGGCAGGATGGGAATAAATCACTTTACCCGCCCCTGAAAGCAGATGGAGTTCGGCAGCCTCCCTGTCATTATAAATACCTGTACAATCCAGAACCACATCCACATCCAGATCTTTCCATGGCAGGTTAACGATATTTTTCTCCTGGAAAAGATGAATAAAATCCTCACCGATCCTAAGTCCGCTTCCCTCTTTTTTAATCTCCACAGGAAAACGGCCATGGGTGGAATCAAACCGTGTCAGGTGATAGAGGGTGCCTGGCCGGGCAGTCTCATTTATGGCCACCAGGTTCATCTTTCCCCTGAAACGGGGGGATTCATACAAGGCTCTTGCAACACAGCGCCCTATCCTGCCATATCCGTTGATTGCTATATTGTATCTCATAAAAATTCACCGGTTTGCAGTTTTTGTTCAGGTTCCTATACCACAAACACGGGAACAAATTAACCCCTGTCCCTATAGTTTTAAATTACTTCCGCAACCGGATGGTTTTCTTCAGTCATTTATCCCTGCTGCCGTGCAATGCCCCGGTACCTTCCCTGGGGCAGCCTTTTAAACGGTTTTTTCCGGTGCGGCAGATCCGGCACCGGTCATCTGAGCAGAAGTCACAGGAAAAACAATCCGGGCACGGATGCTTTTTACGTAACCCCGGTTTTAACTCAGGTATAAATACTTTTCCGCTAAGTCCCGGAACGTTTTTAAATGCCATGACGGCCTCCGCAGTCACAATTGATATTCCCATAAAATAACCCCCGCTAAGAGAAATGCAATCCCTGCCTGGCACAGGATCAACGTATACAACTTTTCAGACCCAATGATTCCAGTAAGTTACTTTTGTACAGGCAATCGCAGGCAAAATCCGGATAACGCATAAGTGTACAAAACCTTAAAAAATTAAAAACCGTGCCAAGTTTCTATGCGATTGCCCCGTGACCACTACTCTTCTCTTGACTTGAACCCTTTAAAATCAGATACTATACTCTCTTTTAGGGGGAAGATAATCCATCACAAAAACAGGCATTCGAACAGAGAGAAAGCCATGCAATGAGCAGGAAAATCCTTTTTGTCACCACTATGGTACTGGCAATCGCCCTGTTTTCCCAAAGGGGGGTTGCAGAAGATATTACCTGGCCCTATATCTGTTTCAGTCCCTTGTACATATGTGAAAACGACCGGTTAACCGGGGGCTATGCCCATGATATTCTTAACGTCATCTGGCGGGGTATGCCCGAAGATAATCATGTCTCCCAGATGATGCCGATAAAGCGGATGCTGACATTTGCCCGGCAGGGGAAACACCAGTTATTTTACGGCCTGTATAAAACCCCGGAAAGGGAGAAATTTCTTTACTATTCCATTCCCTGCAGAATTTCCGTGCCCCCGTTTATTGTGGTCAGAAAAGAAGACGTCTCCGGATTTGCCAAAGGGGATACAGCCTCCCTGGACAAGCTGCTCTCAAATCCGGGCCTTAATTTTTTATTACTTAAATCCGTCAGCTTCGGGAAAAAAATTGATGGGATTCTTGAAAAGCACTGTGAAAATCCCCAAATCTCAATAGAGTACGATACAACTGATATGGGGGCAAAATCCCTGAAACTGCTCACCAGAAAACGTGTGGATTATTTTTTATCCCTGGACGGCACGGTGAATGATGCCAAAGAAATGGGAATAATTGACCGGCTTGCATTCCTTCACATAGAAGAGCAGAACAAGTATGAAGTGGGGTATATTACAGCCCCCCGGACACCGTGGGGAAGAAAAAAAATACAGCAGGTAAACACCATACTGAGACAAGAAATTCCTAAACCCTACTTTTTCAAGTTGTTTACCCCCCTTGTCTCAGACACAATGAAGGATGAACTGAGGCGGCAGTTCAACACTTCGGTGCTGGAACCCGCAAAAACCGCCCTATAACATATGGATGCATGATAACTATGGCGATTACCAATGAAAAAAATTTTGATTTCAGAAGCAGTATCCACTATCTGGCAGCCATTGCTTCCATGGGTGTATATGGCGGACAGGTCTGTCCCATGGTGGAAACCCTGAATATCAGAGACTGGGTCTTGTTGCTGACCCTGATTTTCGGGCTGATTTTCGTCATCCGGGTTTTCTCCCTGGGATTTATCCTGAAAAATATCCGGCACCGCCATAAATCCCTGGGCCAGTTCTGCATTGATTTCACCTGGTTTACCCTGGCAGGAATCTTTATTGCAGGTATCAACAAATATATGTATGGGTTTCCCGGTATTGAGAGCGGGTTAAAAATGATTCTGGGAACCGCTGCACTGGGATTTTTCATGGCAACAGACCTGGCAATGGCCAGGGAAAGGCTACTGGCACGTGAGCTTGAAACCATGAACCATAGCTTTTCCGTGGGCCCTCATTATTTCCCCATGACATTGAAATTCGGCATTGTATCCACAATTGCAGCCGTTTCGGTTGCCGCCATCATTCTCCTGGTCGTATTAAAAGATCTGGGATGGATGATGGATGTCGATACCATAGATCCCCAAGCGGCCAGGATCTCTGTGATCAAAGAGATTCTTTTTGTAACCCTTATCTTTCTTGCCCATATCTTTAATTTGATATTTTCCTATGCGAAAAACCTGAACCTGGCGGTGGACAGGGAGAATTCCGCCCTGATCCGGGTCAGCCAGGGTAACCTGGACACCCGGATTACCGTCAGCAGCCATGATGAATTCGGTGTCATGGCACAGTACACAAATGAAATGATCGCCATGCTCAGGAAGACCAACAGGGATATCCAGCAGACCCGGGATGCAACCATCATCGCCCTTGCCGGCCTTGCGGAAACCCGTGACAACGAGACCGGAGACCATATTCTCAGGACCCAGAACTATGTCAGGGCCCTAGCGGTTCACCTCCGTCATCACCCCAGGTTTTCCGCTTATCTGGATGAGGACACCATTGACCTGTTTTATAAATCCGCCCCCCTCCATGATATCGGTAAAGTAGGGATACCGGACAGTATACTGTTGAAACCCGGAAAGCTTACTGAGTCAGAATTCGATATCATGAAACAGCATACCATCCTCGGCAAGGAAGCCCTGGAAAAGGCTGCAAAAAACCTCAGGTCCAATAACTTTCTGACCATTGCCCAGGAGATCGCCTGCTCCCATCATGAACGCTGGGACGGAACCGGGTATCCCTTTGGCCTGGCCGGGGATGATATTCCGTTTTCCGGACGCCTGATGGCCATTGCTGATGTATATGACGCCTTAATTTCCAAACGGGTGTACAAAGATGCATTTTCCCATGATAAAGCCAAATCCATTCTCATTGAGGGACGGGGAACCCATTTTGATCCTGATGTTCTTGACGCTTTTTTAGCCATTGAAGAGGAATTTACCGCCATCGCAGCCAGGTA
>JAKSAX010000411.1 GCA_022361395.1 Desulfobacterales bacterium
CCAGGGAGACCCCGGAGTCCCGGGCCACTTCCACAGCCTCGTCCACCGCCTCAAACAGAAATTTCCCCTCGCTTCTCATGTGTGTAGAGTACAGCCCCCCGAATTTGGCCGTGACCCCGGCCAGTTCCGCCAGTTCCCGGGTGCCGGCAAAGGCGCCGGGATGGTAGATCAGTCCTGAGGAAAACCCGAATGCCCCGGCCTCAAGCTCCTGTTCGAGCAAGGTTTTCATGGACCCCATCTCATCCCTGTCCGGCCCCCTGCCCTCATACCCCATGACATGGGCCCGTAGGGTGGAGTGGCCCACCAGGGGCACCAGGTTCACCGAGGTGCCTTTGGCTGCCAGGGCCTGGAAAAACTGGTCCAGGCCCTGCCAGTGCCAGTCCCGGTCCTTGAACTCCCGTTTATAGTAGCCCCCGAGATCCGTCATATACTCCATAAAGGCCTTCCGGTGGGTCCTGCCGATAGGGCCCGGGGATCCCCCGCAATTGCCCGTCACCTCCGTGGTCACCCCCTGGCAGACCCTTGAATGGGCCTCCGGGGCCAGCAGCAGGGTAAAGTCGGAATGGGTGTGGATATCGATGAATCCCGGAGAAAGGCACAGCCCTGTGCCGTCAAGGATCTCTCCGGCTTCCAGGTCAAGGTTTTTGTCCAGGTGGGAGATCTTCTCCCCGGTGATCGCCAGATCCGAAACAAAGGCCGGGGCCCCTGTACCGTCGATGATGGTGATGTTTTTTATGAGCAGATCAGCCATGGAATCTCCTGCCTATCCTCTGGGGGTGGTGTCCGGCAGCCGGTGGTGTTCTTTGATGAACTCCCGGATCACCGGCATCAATTTCACCATACCTTCGGCCCCCTGGGCCAGGGGCTGGATCACCGGTATCCGGGCGGTCTCTTCCAGGCGTTTGGCATAGGCCGCCATCTGGTCCCGGGACCCGCCGGTGCCGTTGAGGGTCACGGCAATGACCCTGGAGCCGTACATCTCAATGAGGCGGATCTCCTCTTCCACACCGGGCAGGCGGCATCCCAGGCCGCCGGTACCGTCGATAAACTCCCGGAACGGGGTGTGCTGGAGCACCACCCCTTTGACGTTGCCCGAGACAATGATCTCGGATCCGCAGGGTCCCAGGGGGTTTCTCAGGGCGGACTGGCCCTCCACAATGATCAGATCAGGGGTTGCCTCGGTTTCACATCTGACAATGGCCGCCTCAATCTCTCCGCTGACAAAATCGTTGATGGTGGTATCCAGGATAAACCCGTAGGGATTGCCCTGGAGCCAGCCGGTCTGGCCGGTGTAGATCATCTCCGCATAGATCCCGGCCTGTTCACAGGCCTCGACCATGAGGCGGGAGGTGGTCCGCTTGCCCAGGGCGCAGTCCGTTCCCAGCACCGCAATCCGCGGGATCTTCATCCCGTAGATTTGTCCGGACCAGAAGTGGAGCTGGTCATAGGGCTTGTGGCGGCGGACATCGATAATCTCGGCCCCGGTCTCCACGGCAGCCCTGGCAAACTCCGGGATATCGCCCAGGAGCATGTGCATGCCGCTGACAATGGAGACACCCTGCCTGAGTATCTCCAGGGTAAATGCCTGCCAGGCCTCATCCAGCCGGCCCCCGCTCAGGGCCACGCCGATAACAGCGAAATCGGGCCGGGCGCCGTTATGGCTGATAAATTCCTCCATACCGGCATAAACGGGAATATCCCTGCGGATCCCGTCCAGGACGGTTCCTGCATCCTCTCCGGCATGTTTATGGTCAATCACACCGAGGATATTAAACCGTTCGGTTCCCCGGATCAGTCCGTGGGCTGTTTTGGCATCGGCCCGGCTCAGCAGGCCGTTGGTGAGGATCACGGCAGTGCCCGTCACCGGATCTTTTGTTCGGGTAAGGGTTTCCATCAGATTCTTTTCACTCCCAGTCCAGGCTGTTCCGTTGTTCTCAGCCTGCCGTTTTCAAGGATGAAGCCGCCGTCCACGATATCCCTGGCCAGGTCCAGGCTGCCGTCCAGGTCCAGGTACCGGGTGGCCGGAGAGGCAAGTGCGGCGTGAAGGGCGGCCGAAATACTGACAATGCTCTCGTCCATGCATCCCCACATAAGGTGAATGCCCCCGTGCCGGGCCATTTTTGCGATCTCCATTCCCGGGCCGATCCCCCCGCATTTCATCAGTTTGATATTAAAAATCCCAAACGGCCGTGGGGATTGTAAAAGCCGGGGCACGTCTTCAGGGGAGTGCAGGCTCTCGTCTGCCGCAGCCGCCTGCCGCATGGGCTCCGGGAGGGCCTGCATCCCGGCGACCTCATCTGCGGGCAGGGGCTGTTCTGAGAACTCGACACAATGGGCGGCTGCCTTGAAAAAACGGCGGAAATCCCCGGGGGAATATCCCTGGTTGGCATCCACCCGGATGCGGATCCCCGGGCCGAAGGTCTCATTGACCCTGATCACCCTTTCAATATCTTCCTCCACTGCCAGGCCGGTTTTGATCTTAAGGATGGTAAATCCCCGTCCCACATATTCCCGTGCCTCCTCAAGGGTCTCGTCCACCGGCATGATGCCGATGGTGATGGAGGTGGGCAGGGAGTCATGGACCCGGCCCAGGAGCCGGACCAGGGGAAGGTCCAGGGAACGGGCCAGAAGGTCGTGCAGGGCGATGTCTGCCGCAGCCATGGCCGCCGGGGTCCCGGAAAGGCGGGTGGCCAGGGTGGCCAGCAGGGTGTTGTAATCCCTTAAATCCCGGTTCTCCAGCAGCGGGGCCAGGCCGGCCAGGGCTGTTTCGCAGGCCGGGATGTCTTCTCCGGTGACCTCCGGGGCAGGTGATGCCGCGCCAATGCCCGAAAGCCCGTTTTCCCCGTCCAGGCTGACAAAGATATTCTCCACATGATCCACGGTCTCATAGGCAATGGTATAGGGCCGGGTCAGTTTCAGGTTCTCTTTCCATACACGGATCCTGGTAATTTTCATGATCTGCTCCTCAGGGGGTTTCCCTGGTCCATCCCCTGATCTGGGGCGGCAGCAGGGTCCACTTTCTGCGGGTATTGGTCACCATGAAGGATTCAGCATGGCTGATGCCGTCAATGGTACTCATCTGTTCTTCGTAAAACCGGAACATCCACTCAATGCCTTCGGTGACAATGACCTCGGCAAAGATATCGTACCGGCCGGTGACGGCCACGGCCCAGTGGATATTGTCAAACTCCATGAGCTGGTCAATGACCTCCCCCATCTTTCCATTGTCATCCACCCGGATGGCCAAGATGGCCACCAGAGTATCACTGGTTTTGAAGGTGTCCACCAGCCCGGCTATTTTCAAGATTCCCCGCTTGATAAGGGAAGCCATGCGGGACTGGACAGTGGGTGCGGAGATCTCCAGCTTCCTGGCCATCTCCTTGGCCGGCATCCGGCCGTCCCGGGACAGCAGCTTGATCATTTCCCTGTCAATGCTGTCTATTTTTTTATCTTCCATATTTTCCTGATAACTTTATTAAATTAAAATTTAATCTATCGATACTTAATCTTAACAAAATATGAAGTCAATATTTTTTATAAAATAAAATATGTCGATTTTCAAATAAGACCTGCCATTCAGGATTCCCGTAAGAATCCCCCGTCCACAGAATCAAAAAA
>JAKSAX010000494.1 GCA_022361395.1 Desulfobacterales bacterium
ATGATGTTTTGGGATGCAGCAGCCGTGGGTTGCTGATGATGGACAGAATATCTGCCAGCAGATTAAAACCGATATAGGTCACCGCAAAGATGAGGCCGCTGGCCTGAACCACTGGAAGATCCCTCTTGGAAACAGAATCCACAAGGAGCTGGCCCAATCCCGGATAGACAAAAACAACTTCAACAATAACAATACCCACCACAAGATAGGCCAGGTTCATGGCAACCACACTGATCACCGGGGACAATGCGTTTGGAAATGCGTGAAATAAAATGATACGGAACCGTTTCAATCCTTTCAGGTGAGCCATTTCAATGAAAGCGGCCCCTAAAATATTTATGATGGCGGCCCGGGTCTGCCGCATCATATGTGCGATAACCACCATGCACAGGGTCAGGGTGGGAAGCACGATGGTGTATATCTTGTCCCAAAATGAAAATTCGTCATTTATATTGGCTATGGACGGGAATATATTAAATTGGACAGAGAATAAGGCGATCAGTATGTAGGCAATAAAAAACTCAGGAAAAGAGATAAAGGTCAAGGTGGTCATGGAGATGACTTTATCAAAAAGGCTGTTTCTGTATAATGCCGCCAGGATCCCGAGAAAGAGGGCCAGGGGCACCGATATGAGGGCTGCGATACCGGCAAGAAATATCGTATTTGAAAATCGCCAGGAAATCAGTTCGACCACAGATCTTCCCGTGGCAAGTGAATTTCCAAGATCCCCTGTAAAAATGCCTTTCAGCCAGGAGATGTAGCGAACGTGGGGTGGAAGATCCAGTTTAAGCTCTTTTCGAAATGCCTCAACTGTTTCGGGTGTGGCAGACTGGCCGAGAATCGCCTCCGCCGTATCACCGGGAAGCGCCTCAACTCCGATGAACACAAGAACGGAGATAACAAAAACCGTCAACAGGCCCTGAATGAGCCGGTTCCCGATTAATCTAATAATACCACTCATAACTCTCTCTTTGCTTTTTTTACAATTCAAATACTGATACTTTACCACTCCCCGGCAAAACCGGGGAGCGATGAAGTATTCATTTCCCCGGAGGCTAAAGCATTATTCAGCTTTTGAACCACCAGCGTTCAGGTGCTCTCAGTCCGTCACTTGGCAAGTTGCCGGCAAGGTTCTTGAAGTCGATTTTTTGACTGGCGGCCTCCACATGATCTTTGAAATAATAAATAATATCACCACCTTCATCCCTGAGCATACGCTGCATTGTCCCGTACATGTCACGGCGTTTGGCAGTATCGAGTTCGGCACGGGCTTCGAGAAGCAGTTTCTCAAATTTCGGATCGTGATAGAGGGTATCATTCCAGTCAGAGGTATTGCTGAATTTAACCTGGAAGGCCATGTCCTCTGTGGGCCGGCCGTTGTAATATGCCGTGCAAAAGGGAACCTTTATCCATACCTTGCTCCAGAACCCGTCATCCGGCACCCTGACCAAATCGATATTTATGCCCGCTTTTTTGGCATGCTCTTTAAAAAGCGTGGCCGCCTCGATCCCGAAACCGGCAGCATGGAGTTTAAATGAGTGCCCCTGCATACCTGCCTTCTTCATGAGGAATCTGGCTTTATCGGGATCATACTTCCGCTGGGGAAGATCATCTGCAAAGTAACGCTGGAAAGGTGCGATGGGGTGATCATTACCCACCCGGCCGTATCCTCTTAACACCATTTTTACGATATGCTCGCGGTCAATGGCATATTTCATAGCCAGCCGGACATTATTGTCATTATAAGGCGCTGTATTCGTAAGCATGGGGAAACTGCTCTGGCGTGAGCCTGTCGCCCGGACGATCCGGATATTCTTGTCTCTTTTAAGAAGCGGAACGGTTTTCAAATCCACGGAGTTCATGAAATCAATCTGTCCGGTCCGAAGCGCATTGCTCCTGGCATTGGCATCCTGGATACTCAGTGTTTCCACCTCGTCAAAATGGGCACGCCCCTCTTTCCAGTAGTTGGGATTCCTTACGGCAAGAGACCGCACCCCGGGCTCCCATTTTTTCAGAATATATCCTCCGGTACCGATTCCTTTATCCCACTCCTTGCCTTCAGTACCGGCCTGGCAGATATTTAAATGGTAATCCGTTAGAATATAGGGGAAATCCGCATTTCCTCCGTTCAGAGTAAAAACAACCGTATCCTTACCGTCGGCTTTGATGTCCTTAATAGACGTAAGAAGGCCTTTTGCACCGGATTTACTGTCTTTCCCCCTGTGATGATTGATTGAGAAGATGACATCTTCCGCATCCATGGACTTGCCGCTGTGGAATTCAACGCCTTTTCTCAGTTTAAAGACCCATTTGGATGCATCTGCCGAGGGTTCGAAACTTTCGGCAAGCTCGGGAATAGCACTTCCCGTATGATCCACTTCAACCAGGTTGTTGCGCAGCTGCCATCCCATGCTGAATGCATAGTCATCAATGTAGGTCGCCGGATCTAAGGTGTCTGAGATATTTCCACTGGAAAGGGCCTGCCTGAACCGCCCCCCTGTTTTGGGTCCGGAAGCAAATGCAGGTACAGACAAGAGCGTGGGAAGCATGGCCGCCCCGATCCCCATCGCCGATGCTTGAGACAAAAACTCACGGCGGGAAATCCCCCCTTGATCAAATACGTTCTTTAACTTGTTCAGTTTAAACATAATTCCCTCCCTTTTGGTTAATATTTTTCCCTATTCAAAATTGGAGATAGGGTAAGTTCCGTATTTTTTGACGGCATCCAGCATGGCTTTAACATTTTCGACTTTGCAGTAGTTGGTTATACTGTTGGAGCTGGCACAAATATAGCCGCCGCCTTTGGCCCCTTCTTTCATACAGCGGATGACTTCCGCGACCGTCTCTTCCACAGTCCCCCGGGTCAGGACGTGATGGAGATCCACATTTCCCCAGATGCAGACTTTATCTCCCCATTTTTCCTTTGCCTCTTTTAAATCCATGCATCCGGTCTCTATGGGGTTTACGGCATTCATCCCCAGAGTCAGGAGATCATCCATAACCTTGGTCAGATCTCCGTCGCTGTGAAATGCCCAGGGAATCTTTATCTGGTCGGCAACCTTTTTCATCCGGGGCAGAAAAAACTCCCTGAGAGAGTCAGGTGATATCAAAGGACCGGTTTTAAATGCCATGTCATTGGGTGTCATGAAGAAGTCCAGCCCGCCGATCTTCTGAAGGCGGTCGATGACGACAGCATTCCATTCTGTAAACATATCCATCATCTTTTCCAGCAAAGGCCGGTCACGATGGAGGGCTGTTGCAAAATCCATCATGGGCATGGAAAAGATAACGTTAAACAACCCAAAGGGCCTCAGATATGCGTACAATGCCACATCATCTTTTCCATACCTGTCTACAAACCGTTTTGCCGGATCATAGAAGGCATCGTCATTGGGATCAGGCAACTTCATTTTCAACAGATCGGACTCATTTTTTACCAGCCCTTCGCCCAGAAAATGAACCCCTCCCCCATCCGCACCATGCTGCAGTCCGAAGTCAGGCACATTACCATGCTCATCCCTGCAGAAAACCGGGGTCTGATAATCGGTAAGATAAATTGCATCCATACCGATTTCCTTGGCAAAAGCCACCTCGTCATCCACGGGATGGCCCACCAGAAGCGGTTTGATAGCATCATCGAAATAGTCGGCAAATGGCACCCTGTCCGGCTGTTCCATGTTCAGGGCTGCCAGAATTCTTTCTCTTGGAGTCATTTAGCTTTTCCTTTTTCTTTCAGTGTTTGGGTATCCTTAAATATGATCGCGGATCCATTCACTATACGCTTTTATACCGTCCTCGACGGTGTATTTTGCCTCATATCCGAATTCTTCCTTGGCAAGGGTATTGTCCAGGGATTCAGGGCGGTTGGCAAATTTCCCCGGACCGATATGGATATCTGACTCACGGTCGGAATATTTTTTGGATAACGCCAGCACCTCAAACAGAGAGGCACCCTTACCCGTGGAAATATTGAAGACCTTGTGATTCAGTTTTTCGGCATCCATCAGCATTAAAACCCCCCTGGCCGCATCTTCCACATAGGTAAAGTCAAGCCGCTGATCGCCGCCGGTTTCAAAATTAACCCCCTTCAGTCCTTCCAGCGGACCGAAACAGGCCTCATAAAACGGAAAGAACTGCGAGGGTAACCGATCCGGGCCATAGACAAAAAATATTCTTGCCACCCGGAAATCCACGCCAAATACGCTTTCATACTGGGCCCCAAGCATTTCACCGGAATACTTGGTCACCGAGTACAGATCTTCGGGATTTGCAGCTGTATCATTTTCGGATACTACCCCGTCTACACCACCGTAAACCCCGCCGGTACTGGTATAAACGACTTTTGGTATTTCAAAAATCCGGGCCAGTTCCAGAACGTTGAGCAGGGAATTCCAATTGATACTCAGATTTCGATGGGGATTGGCGGTGAGATCGGTATGCATTAATGCCGCGGTGTGAATAATTCCTTCCAGGTCATCCCGGTGCTTATTGACAATATTTGTAAGCAAACCGAAGTCCAGCACGTCCCCTCTTATAAATTCAATTTGATCTTTAACGGAATCCAGTATCGGCGGAGGCGTCGGGTTGGCATCAAAGCTGATGACTTTTCGTCCCTGTTTGGCCAGGAGGTAAGCGATCCAGGACGAGACATGTCCGTTTCCGCCGGTTATCAGTACTGTCATGACTTATTCTCCTTTACGCCCCTAAGACCTGGTTAATCCGTTTGGCAACCTGTTCCTGGGTGGCCCAGCCTTCATCACTGCCTTTGATATCTTCCCTGATGAGATCCAGGATCTGATCGAACTGGGTGGTATCGGCTTTGTATCCTAATAATTTGATCAGTGTTCCAACGGCGCTGGTGTCCCCTTTGGCCAGGGCATTGGGACCGAATTCCAGGCTGGATTCAGCACCGACAGTCTCGGGCTTGATGACATTATAAGCATACCACATACCTGAAAGAAGCGCTGCAATATGCATGTCGGTTTCATGGCGGTACATATTATCACCGATCACGGCCCGGTGGGGTTCAACAGGAAATCCCCAGAGTTCCGCCACCATATCTGAAAGGGGTTTGAGATGTTCCATACTGACACCGGTCCGGACATCGTAAAGGGTTTCAAGTGTGGCTGCCACATGGTCTAAGGACGGCATGCCGCCCCGGTCTCCCAGCCCGTTGATGGAAACGTCCACGACTTTAGCACCGGCAGTAACCGCTGCCACGGCATTGGCGGTTCCCAGGCCGAAATCATTATGCACATGAACCGCCACTTCGGTATCTGCACCAATAATATCCCTGATGCCGTAAACCATGAACTTTACGGTTTCGGGTATGGCTGAGCCGAAACTGTCTGCAAAATAAACCCTGTCTACACCTGCCTCCCCGATCTGTTTGTGAAACTGGGTGATCAGGTCCAGGCGTGTGTTGTTTGTACTGGTAATAAAGGCTGCGTAAGCACCCTGTGATTTTATGTATTCAATCTGTTTTGCGTATAATTCACCAAAATCCTCTTTGCATTTGACGTGGGGATAGGCAAATTTTTCAGTTTCCACAGCGCCGATGCAGACCAGATTAACAATGTCAGCCCCATTCTGGATAACACCGTCAATTTCAGCTTTCCAGTCTTCGGCCCAGCCGCGGGTGTGGGCGCTTTGCTTCATTTTTACCCCTTCTTTTTTTAGAAGGGTGGCCAATTCGCGATGTTCATCCACAGCTGCGGTGAAGCCCACCTCCATCTCGGTCATACCGGCCTCATCCATGGCAAGGGCAACCTTGACCAGATCCATATCGGACAGGGGTTTTCTGCCCGGTACCACGGCCCCTTCCCTTATGGTTTCGTCCTTGAGGATAACAGATTCAGGCAAATCAAAATCTTTGGTTACTGAGGGAAGACGGTTGGCAGGGCAATTCCACCAACGTTTGCCTTCTTCAAAACAAAATTCCTGTTCTATGGCTTTGGGGTCAATGTCAAACATAGTATATATCCTTTTTGAATTATTGTTTTACATACTTTTCCAATTGTCTCAGACAAGTGGAATCTATATCCGGTTTCTGATAACTTCCGAGCCGCTGCTCCAGCTGCTCCTGGGCAACATTCACCATCGACGGCAACCCTTTTGTCTGCCATAGATCATAATTATCTCTCTGGCATAAATCGGGTAAAAAGAATTCGTTTCTGAACTCTTTCGCCGTCAGCGGGTCAGTGAGAAATTGCCCGCCTGCATCAACTGCTTTTATAGAATCAAAGGGGATTCTTTCTTCTGTAATTTCAATCGGTTTATGCTTGCGGCGAACCATTGCACACAGTTCTTCGTCAATGAGAAATTTTTCAGGGCTCATTGACATATAGGATGAGACTACGCCGCAGGAGTGATATACAAAATTTGCGCCTGCTCCAATAGTGCTCTCAAGGGAGAGGGCAGATTCAATGCCTGCCTGAATATCAGGCAGGTGGGAGTCGGTCACTCCGCCGCTTCCCCGTACAGGCAGGCCGTAGTATTTGACCAATTGCACAAATGTATCCTGGACAATGGAAAACTCCGGGGCACCGATTGACCCCGCACCGCTCTTCATATTGGTGATCGTTGAGGTTGTTCCGTAAACAACAGGCGTCCCGGGATTGGATAGCTGAGTCAACACAAGTCCGGCCAGCAATTCAGCATTATGCAGGGCCAGCATGCCGGGCAGTGTCACAGGTCCGGTTGCACCGGCCTGCATCAGTCCGCACAAAAGCACGGCCTGCCCTTTCCGGGAAAACTCCAGTATTACCGCAGCCATGTCCTGTGAGTACTGTAAGGGAGACAACGGAGCGATATTTGCCATCATCACAGGGGAAAGTGACTTCAGTTGTTCTGCTCCCCACAGGATTTCAGCCATGGCCAATGAATCCCGGGCCGCCTGGAGGGAGGTTGTGATACCCATGACCGGCTTATCCGTATAGGCCGTACCGGTCAACAGCATTTCTTTATGCCCGTCCTGTTGCGGCAGATCTGTCGGGGTAACCATCAGGCTGTTATTCACGCTCACCTGGAGTGAACTCTGAACGAGCTTGCAAAACAGCTTATAATCTGCCATGGTCGCCGGACGCTGCGTACCATTAACATCACTTACCATCGGGCAGCCGAAACCGGGTGTAATTACCAGGTTATTACCGCCGACTGTTATGGAGTGATCCGGATTCCGGGCTGAAATTTCAAACTCGGCCGGCGTATCGTGAAGTGCCTGAGCCACTGTTTTTTTATCGATGAAAACCCTGTTACCGTCCACTTTCTGACCGTGTGAACGCATCAAATCCAAGGCGTCGCTGCAGTGAAAAATCACCCCGACTTCTTCTAAAATCCTCAAACTGTTCTGATGCAACAGCTCTAATTGGTTTTTACTAACTTGCATTGCGAGGTTCCTTCAAAAATGTAAGTTGAATATCTGCTTTCTAAGAGCATATATAGTCGACTATATAAAGTCAACAGGATATTTAATTTTTTGTACCATTTTATAGAACCATCCATCAAAAAACATAAGATATTGAATTTTAAGACTTTAATAAAACAGTAGCAAAACACCGGCATTAAATTCTATCAGAAAATTTTAAGTTAATGATCAATGAGGTTGACGACGACCTTAAAATTAGGCTATGTATTGGAAATAATTCATACGATAATCTGAAAGAAGACTAGAATATAATGGCTACATTTAAAAATCAGAATAAAATTCCTCTTAAAAATAAAGTTTCCAATGAAATTCAAAAAGCAATATTAGACGGAAGATTAGAACCGGGGCAACGGCTTAATGAGGCGAAAATAGCATCTGAAATGGGACTAAGCAAATCACCGGTACGTGAGGCAATTAAAGAGCTTACAGCTGACGGAATTCTCATCGCAGAGCCCTATAAGGGCACTTATGTAAAGGGGCTGTCACGCAAAGAGGCTTATGAGTTGTTTACGCTCAGAAAGGCGTTGGAAACATTTGCCATTGAGCTCATTTTGCCCGAATTCACTCCAAAGGATATGGCATTGTTGGAGGGGATTATAGATAAAATGAAGACTGCCATGGAAAAGGGCCGTCAGAAAAGACTTAGTGAATTGGATATGGAATTTCACAGAAGTCTGATTAAAATTTCCGGTCATGACCTTTTAAGTGAAATCTGGGATAAAATCGCAGGAAGGGTAAAACTGTATATACACAGAAACAACCAAATAATCGGCGACTTGGATAACCTATACATTCTTCATGACAGTCTCTATAAAAACATCTGTAAAAAAGATATCGAGTTGGCAAAGGGAAGCATAAGAGAGCATTTAGATCATTCTTTAGATGAAACCCTTACCGTCCTGAACGGAAAATAAATTGTCCGGGCCAGGCAACTCTAAAAATAACAGGCCGTCTATTGACACGATCCCCCATTCTTGGGGTTTAAAGCATCAGGAAGTCTTTTGAATTTGCTCCGTAAAATTCCGGCACCACTGCCCGTTATTTGAAATCAGGTAATAAAAAAACTCCGTTTTATCCCAACTCAGCCTTGAACTGCCGGGTCATCAGACGTTCGTACAGGGACGGCCAGGCCCGGGAGATGAGGTAGCCCAGTTTGCCGAAAAAGGTAAATACCAGCATGGGGCGGTTCTGCTCTGCGCCTTTTCTGATTTGGGTGGCCACGAATTCCGGGGTCTGCTGGCTGCCGATGCGGGTCTGTTCATGGGTGGCGGTTCTGCCGTCGCCGCCAAGGGCCCGGGTCTGGAGGTTGGTCTTGATGAAGCCGGGGCAGACGATCATGACATGGACGCCTTTGTGGCGCAGTTCGCATCTCAGGGAGGTGAAAAAGCCGTGAAGGGCATGCTTGGAAGCGGCATAGCCGCAGCGGCCGAGCAGCGGGGCAACACCTGCTATGGATTCGTTGACAATGATGGTGCCGCGGTTTTTTATGAGGCTGGGCAGTGCAGCCCGGGTCATGTACACGGAGCCGAAGAAATTGACTGCCATTACCTTTTCTATGACAGAGACCCGGGTGACCTCAAACAGGCTTCTCTGGGTGATGCCGGCGTTGTTGAAAAGGAGATCGACAGCGCCGAACCGGTCAATGATGTCATTTACAGCCCTTTGGCAGGCCTGTTCATCCGTGACATCGCATTCAAGGGTGAGGATGGGATAGCCCCGGGATTCGAATTCCTTCCGGCGATCCTGCAATGCAGGGCCGTCCATATCTGCCATGGCAATGTTTGCCCCTGCCCTGGCAAACTCAAGGGCTGTGGCAAGGCCGATGCCTGAGGCGCCGCCGGTGATCAGAACGGTTTTATCTTTAAACTCCCGGTCAGCCAACGGCCACCTCCCTTTGCCTGTCCTTTACCCTGGCAAAGAAAAAGGCAGTGGCAAGGCCGGAGATAATGTGCCAGATCCCCCACCAGGCCACCAGGATGGCCATGCCGCCGAGGCCGTTGAAAAAATTGAAGACCAGGATCAGTCCCAGGGCTGAGTTCTGGATACCCACTTCCACGCATACCGCGCGGCAGTCGGCCTCCGGCAGGCCTACGATCCTGCCGGACCAGTACCCGATGTTCAGGGCCAGGGCATTGTGCAGGAGCACGGCAAAGACCACCAGGCCCACATAGGCAAGGAAGTTCTGCCAGTTGGCCGCCAGGGCGCCGCAGACGATGACGATGAAAAAGACCAGTGAAAAGATCTTAAAGGGCTTCCTGACCTTGCCGGCCAGGGCGGGGAAGTATTTGCCGATGCTCATGCCGAGCATAAGGGGGATGCCCAGGATGATGAAGACGGTGATGAATACGTCTATGGGGTTCAGGCGCACCTGCTGGAGAATCGGTGCGGTGGCCGGGTTCATCCCGCCCCAGAAAGAGATGTTCAGGGGGGTCATTACTATGGCGACCACGGTGGAGACTGCGGTCATGCTGATGGACACGGCAGAGTTCCCCCTTGACAGGTAGGTGATAATATTGGAGAGGTTGCCGCCGGGGCAGGCCGCCACCAGCATCATGCCCAGGGCAATGGAGGGAAGGGGCTTGAGGATCATTACCAGGAGAAAGGTGAAGGCCGGCAGCAGGAGGAACTGGGCCACAAGCCCGATGGCCGGTGCCTTGGGGCTTGTAGCGATCCGCCTGAAATCTTCAAAACGCAGTTCCAGGGCAACGCCGAGCATCATGAGGCCGATGGCCCCGTTGATGACGGCAATGCCTGCCGGGTTGAAATTCAATAGTACCTTGTCAAGTGTAACAGGATCCATGTTCCTCCCCTTTCCGGCCGCTGCCGGTTATCTGTGTTTTGAAGATCTTTTGTTAGGCTTTGTACGCTCCTACATTGGCCAGGGCCATGGAGGCCGGGCTCACGGTTGTGGGGTCGGTCATCACATTGATGCAGCAGACCTTGCCGGATTCAAAGGCATCTTTCAGGGCCGGCCTGATATCTTTGGGATCTTCAACAAAGTAGCCTTTGCCGCCTATGGCCTCCACCATCTTGTGGTAATCCACCCGCCCGATATAGGTGCCGTTCTCAATGGCGTGGCCGATGCGGATCTCCTGGCTGTGGCGGATCATGCCCCAGCCGAGATCGTTGGATATCACTACGACAATGGGGTTGTTCTTCCGGATGGCGGTCTCAAATTCCATGAAGTTGAATCCCACGGACCCGTCCCCGGTCATGAGGCAGACCCGCTTGTCCGGGTTCAGGAGTTTGGCGGCATTGGCATAGGGAATGCCCACGGCCAGGGAGCCGAAGATCCCGTAATCCAGGTAGGCGCCTGCTTTCTTCATGGTTCGCGTCATCCCCAGCCAGGTGGTGGTGTCCCCGCCGTCCGCCACGACAATGTCGTCTTCCCTGTCCATGAACCGGTTGACCTCCCGGGCCAGGCGCATGGGATGGATTGGGGTGTTGTCCGAGGTCCAGTCGTTGTTTGCCATGGCTTTGCCCTCGTCATGGGCGGTGTTCAGCTTCTCGATCCAGGGGGAGAATTTCTCTGAATATCCTTTGTCAGACTGCTCAAGAAGGATGTTGCACGCCCCAAGGAATCCTTTGATGTCCGATACCACGGGCAGGTCAACGGTCCGGTTCCGGCCGATTTCATCGGGCTGGATATCCACCTGGGCAATCCTGGCTGCCGGGTTGAAAATGTCCCCGAACAGGTAGTAGAGGGAAATCCGTGTGCCGAGTACAATGACCAGGTCTGTCTCAAGGTAGGCGGCAAATCCGCTGCCCGGACGGATTGCCAGGGCCCCTTCAAAGCAGAGGGGATGCTCGTCGGACAGGATACCCCTGCCGGACAGGGAGGTGAATAACGGGATGCCGGTTTTTTCGATAAAGGTTTTCAGCGCCGCTTCGGCACCGGACTGCCAGGCGCCTGTACCGGCAATGACCAGGGGTTTTTCAGCGTCGGATAACATGTCCAGCAGGGCTGAGGCTTTATCCGGGTCGGCAGGGCTGGACACCACAGTGGTGTTTGCCTGCCTTACCGCAGCCGTGTCCACGGGCGTGTTCAGCACGTCAATGGGAAACTCAAGATAGACCGGGCCTGGCCTGCCGCTCTCTGCTATCCTGAAGGCCATGTCCACATACTCGTTTAC
>JAKSAX010000416.1 GCA_022361395.1 Desulfobacterales bacterium
AAAAGATCATATTGTTGCCTCACTAAACCGGTTTGAACGCCTGGTCCGGCCCTTTGAGGACGACAGGACCTGCCAGGTGGCCATCCTCTGGATGAAGAACATTTTCCTTCAGAATCTGGGGTATTACCCCAGGGCGGAGGAGTTGCTGGACAAGGCCATGGGGCTGATAAAGGCAGCGTCCGGCCCTGATCCGGACCTTGCCAGGTGGCACATTAAAATATATATGTCACTCGGGTATATCCACCACGCCCAATGTAACTTTATTGATGCGGAATTTTTTCTCCAAAAAGCCCTGTCCCTTGCCGCTGCCAGTGAAGAATTCCAAAATTTTCTCGGTGAGATCTACTCTCTTTTGGCAGATGTAACCATCCACCTGAACCAGTATGCCAAGGCAAAAAGCTATGTCACCCGGGAAAAAAAAGTAGCCCAGGCCGCCTACACCGAAAAGGGGGACGCCGACAAGGGGGCTGCCATTATCTTTGCCTACTCCCTGATCAATTTTTGCCGGATCAAAAGGATTATCGGCCTGGTGGACCACACCCTGTCCACCTCCCTGGAAACGGCGCTGGATATTTTTGATCGTCACGGTTTTACGAAGGGAACCCTGCGGGCCAAACTGGAGTATGCCCACCTTCAGCTGGTATTGAACTTTACTGAAAAGGCCCTGTTTGTCATCCAGGAGGTTGAGCCGGAATTCCGGGAACGGCGTATGCACAAAGAAACCATAGCTGCCGGGCTTCTCATTGCCCGGGTCCACAAAAAAATGCTGGATTACGGTCTTGCCGAAGAAAAACTCCAGTCCCTGGTGGATCTTGCCCAATGTAAGAATATGTCCTCAGCCCAGGTTATGTCTGATGTCTACTATGAAATGGGAAGTATCTGCTATGCAACGGATCGTGAGTCCCAGGCCCTGGATCTATTTAAATCCTCTGCAAAAATAGGTATGCTGGGCGGGGTGAAACGGTATATTTTCCGGGCATTTGATGCTGCCCGGCTTATAGACAAACAAGAGGCCAAAATCATTCTCACCTCCGATCTTGTCTACAAGGATGCCGCTTTCACACGAAACCGCCTGGCCAGTCAGGTCAGCCCCTTTAAAACCGGCAATAAAAAGACCAAGCTGTTTGCCTCCACCCTGTTTGTCGATATTGCCGGCTTTTCAGCGCTGATGAAAAAATCGGACGAACATGTAACGGTTCAGATGATTGACGAACTCATCGACAGGCTTTGTATCGTTATTTTCCAGAACAACGGGTATATCGATAAATTCCTCGGTGACGGGTTCATGGCCATTTTCGAACATGGAGAACAGGTCAATCCCCGGGTGGCAATAAACGCCATCCAGGCCAGCGTGGACATGAACCGCGCCATCCATAATAAAAACAGGCGGTTTAAAGAGGCTTACGGGTTGGAGAAAGAAATTTCATTCCGCATGGGCATGAGCACAGGCGAAATCTATGCCCTGTTCCTGGGTAATTTTATAAAGCGGGAGTTCACTTACCTGGGCAATGCTGTAAACCTGGCGTCAAAACTGGAAAGTATGGCGGATAAAAAAGGATTGCTCATTGATATGGCCACCTATGATCTTGTCCGGGATCAGGTGATTGGTGACCGGGAAGCACTTGAGCTGCCGGGGCTTGGGTTATCACAGGTTTTCAGGTTCAGGCAATTCAAGCGGGGCATAAAACTCTGATTAAGTAAAAGGACTCACTCCTCCAGTTTCCGGCTGCGGCGGTGGGCCTGTTTTTTTCTTGACCAGCGTTCAAAAAAATTCATTGCACCGGCCTTGGTGGACCTTTCAATAATCTCTTCTTCCACCTGGACCCCGTTTTTTGTAGCCATGGCCTGCTGGAGGCACCTGGTTTTGACCGGGCAGTGAAAGAAGCAGTCCTCCGGGGTTTCCCGCAATCCTTTGGGACCCATGGGGAAGACCTTCTCCAGGTTCCCGAAACAATCAGGCAGTTTATTCGTATCGTTCATTCAGTTGTTCAAACTCCCGGGAAAACTTCGCCATCCGGCCATTCCCTGCAAAACTGTAAAATCCGTCACTTCCGGTGATGATATGATCGTGGACATTTATTCCCGCAAATTTTAATGCAAGGCTCAAGGTTCTGGTAATGCGGATGTCCTGTTTTGAAGGCTGTATATCTCCCGACGGGTGGTTGTGGGCAAAAATAACGGATGCAGCCTTATGGTCAAGGGCTTTGATAATCACTTCCCTGGGGTAGACTGCGCTTGCGGTAAGGCTGCCGGTAAAGAGGATTTCCGAGGCCGTTACCCTGTTTTTGGCATCCAGAAAGATCCCGACAAAATGCTCTCTGTCTTTATATCCGATGATCTGGTTCAAAAAGGCCAGAAGGCTGTCCGGGTCTTTGACTACATCCCTGTCAAGAATCCGGGTTTCAAGATAGCGGTCCGCAGCCGCCTTTATCAGCCGGATACCGAAACTGTTTGCCGGCCCCACACCGTTTATCCGGCACAGATCCCGGGTACTGGCTTCCAGCACCCGGTGGAAGGTCTTGAACTCTTTGATCAGGTCCTTGGCCGCCTGCTTGGTATCCTTTCTCGGGGTATTCAAAGACAGGAGCAGTTCCAGCACCTCATAGTCCTGGAACCCGGAAAGTCCGGCTGAAAGGAATCTCTCTCTCAGCCGTTTCCGGTGACCTGAACCTTTATGCGTCTGTTTCCCCGTCATCATCCGTGTCCGCAGGCTCATCTGCCGGTTCCGGAGGCGTCACGGCATCATCTCCGGTATCTCCCTCACCAATGACAGCCTCTTCAGATGCCACATCCTCAGGCTCCTCTTCTTCGGGCAGCCTGGCAATACCGATCAATGTCTCTCCCTTGGCCAGGTTGATGAGGCGGACACCCTGGGTATTCCTGGATATTACATTTATACCGTCAATGGCGGTACGGATCAGTTTACCCTTGTCCGTTACCATCATCAGTTCATCATTGTCAGCCACCAGGGCCAGGGAAACCATTTTACCGTTCCGTTTTGAGGTTTTGATTGAGAATACCCCCTTACCGCCGCGGGTCTGGGTTCTGTACTCTTCAACATTTGTCCGCTTACCGTAGCCGTTTTCCGTAACGGTGAGCAGGGTGCCTTCGTCTCCCAGGACTTCCATTCCCACCACACGGGAATCCTCGTCAATGCGCATCCCCCGGACACCCATTGAGCCCCTGGCGGTTGCCCTGACATCGTCCTCGTGAAAACGGATAACCTTGCCGCCTTCGGACCCCAGGAAAACATCCATATTTCCGTCGGTTATCCTCGCGGCAATCAGCTCATCCCCTTCAGCCAGCTTGATTCCGATAAGCCCGCCCGCTCTTGGACGGGAGTAAGCCATAAGGTCGGTCTTTTTCACCCGGCCTTTCCGTGTGGCCATGACCACATTGCGGTTTTCCGTGAATTCATCCACGGTCAGGACCGTGGCCAGGTTTTCACCCTCGTCAAAGTTCAAAAGATTCACAATGGCCTTGCCCAGGCTTGACCGGCCTGCCATGGGCAGCTCATATACCTTGGCTTGGTAAACCTTTCCGAAGTTGGTGATAAACAGGAAAGTGGCATGGGTAGAGGCGACAAAGAGATGCTCGACAAAATCATCGGACTTGGTGCCCATGGCGGTTTTGCCCTTACCGCCCCTGTGCTGGCTGGTGTAAAGGGAAACAGGGTTCCGTTTGATGTATCCGCTGCGGGTGACGGTGACCACCATGTCTTCCTCGGCAATCAGGTCTTCAATACTAATGGCTGCCGTGCTTTCAACGATCCGGGTACGGCGCGCGTCACCGAACTCCTCGCTCAGTTCGTTAAGCTCATCTTTAATAAGGCCGCGAACCACGGTTTCGCTTCCGAGGATCTCATTATACCAGGCAATGTCTTTTAAAAGTGCCTGGTACTCGGTTTCAATCTTCTCCCTCTCCAGTCCTGTGAGTCTCTGCAGCCTCATGTCCAGTATTGCCTGGGCCTGTACCGGGCTGAGGGAAAATGTTCTTATCAGCCCGTTTTTGGCCTCCTCGGGCGATTGTGAGGCCCGGATCAGCTTCACAACTTCATCCAGGTTGTCCAGGGCGATTTTCAACCCTTCCAGGATATGGGCCCGTTCTTCGGCTTTCCGCAGGTCATAACG
>JAKSAX010000507.1 GCA_022361395.1 Desulfobacterales bacterium
CTATGGTGGGGAACATTTCATTAGCAACTGTAAAGTCTAATGTAAAATAACATATTTCCATTGTTTGATAAAATAATTTTATCCTGGGCTGCCGTGGCAAATAACCAACGCTTATGAAATTCACAGGCTTTATAAATAATCCCTATAATCTTCATAAACATCTCTTGTTGGACTTTATTCCCATGCCGTATTAATTATCCGGGGATAATTTACCATGGATGCTCCTCCACAGGGAAACAGCGTCTTTATCTGCCGGGTCTGCCTCCCCCCCGGCAGGTTTTCCCAGGGGCCGCGTCCAATTACAAATCCCGTAAACATAATGGAAAAAAATGCTGAACCGAATAAAGATATCAACACGTTTATCAGTCTACTCCGCCCTGCTGGTCACTGCCCTTATCGCATGCACGGCCACAGGGTATTTTGGAATCAAAAAGGTAAATAAAAACCAGGAAGAGATTACCCATGTGAAGCTTCCGGGGCTGAACCTCCTCAGGGCAGGTTCTGTGGATATTTACCAGGCCATGGTGGCCCAATTGTCCATGGTCATGTTTTCAGATGATATTAAAGAGCGGGACAGCCATCTGAAGGCCTATAAAAAGAATATCAGGCAATCCGGGGAAAGGATTGAGAAGCTGTTGAAACTGCCCGATGCCGCCACGTCAAATCCCATGCTCCAGTCTTATCTGGAGGCCAGAAAGGAGTGGAGGGCCATGGCCGATGCCGTGGTCCTGAAGATCCTCAGCCATGAGACCGGAAAAATCAGGGAAGATATCAGACTCCTGTTTAAGAAATTCGATGCAATGGAAGAGATCCTGGATGAAATGGCAGATGCCCGGATGGAGGACATCGTTCTCCGGACCGGGAAATCCTCTGAAAAGTTCACCGCTGTAAAATACGTTCTGGAGTTGATTTCATTGACCAGCATACTGGGTGCCGTTCTTCTCAGTTTTGTGATTTCCCGTTCCATTGTCATCCCGGTAACAAATACAGCCGGGATGCTTAAAAAGATTGCCACAGGCGAAGGTGACCTGACCCGGCGGCTGGAAGCCGGTGCCGGGGATGAACTCGGAGACCTGGCCCGTTGGTTTAACTCTTTTATCGCCAGCCTCCAGGAGATGATCTCCGGCCTGGCTTCCCAGGTGACCGTGGTGGATACCGCTTCTTCCGGGGTTTCCTCGCTTTCAGGGGAAATGGCGGCCAAGGCCGGAGAATCATCAAAGGTGCTGAATTCAGTGGCCCGGACCACCGGCCGGATCCGGGTCCGGATGGAAGGGGTGGCACAGGCCATGGAAGAGCCCACAAACAACACCAATCTCGTAGCAACCGCCGCCGAGGAGATGACTGCCACCATAAACGAGATTGCCAAAAACTCCGCCCAGGCCAGGCAGGATTCGGAAGATGCCGTCCTTGCCGTGGAAAAGGCCTCAAAAAAGATGGACAGGCTGAGCCGGGCGGCTGAATCCATCGGGGCCGTTACTGAGACGATTGCCAACATCTCAAGCCAGACCGATCTCCTGGCATTGAATGCCACCATTGAAGCTGCCAGGGCAGGAAAGGCCGGCAAGGGATTTGCCGTGGTTGCCCATGAGATTAAGGAACTGGCCTCCCAGACCTCCCTGGCCACCATCCAGATTCGAAAACAGATCGAAGGAATCCAGGGAACCAGTGCGGAGACGGTTGCCGAGATTCAAAGCATTTCCGGCGCCATTGCCGGCATTAACGGAATTATTGCGGCCATTGCCGCTGCCATTGAAGAACAGTCCATTGCCACCGGCGAAATATCGGCCAATGCAGCCCGGGTTTCACAGGGGATCCGGGATGCGAACCGCAAAGTACTTGAAAGCTCTGAT
Source organism: Desulfobacterales bacterium (assembly GCA_022361395.1). Taxonomy (GTDB): domain Bacteria; phylum Desulfobacterota; class Desulfobacteria; order Desulfobacterales; family Desulfobacteraceae; genus Desulfobacter. The sequence continues at coordinate 1,851 of JAKSAX010000507.1, forward strand.
TCTGTTGAAATGATAAGCAGGAAGATTGTCAGCGTGAATGAGGCTGTAAGGGGAATCTCCGGGAACAGCGATGATGTGGCAGGGAATGCAGGAGACTTGAAAGCCATGGCAGAACAATTAAAGGATATTGTGGGACAGTTCAAGTATTAAAGGCTTGGGATCGGTGGGCAGAGCCCCGGGTGCATTTTTCTGTGGAAAAATGCACCTGCTTTTGTTTGGCCTCAGGCTGTTAACCGTGAGTGTGCCCCGGAAATACTTTTTGTACAAAATCTTTGAAAAAGATGACCGGGGAACCCGGTGGCTGCATCCCTAGTTCAATTTTAAAAAATTCGGAAATCCCGTTATCGCTGGCAGTCAAAATGACAGGGTCTCCGTTGGGCCTGACCTTTTTTAATGCTGATGGATTCGATTTTTGTAATGACATTGTTTCCGTTGCGCTGAAGTACTTTAAAATCTATCCGGCCGCCGTTACCAGTCAAAGTCCAGTAAAAGATAGGGGAGATGTTTGGTCTCCGGGTTGCCAAATCTCACTAAAGGGTTGGAGAGTTGCTGTTCCCGGAAGGTTTTGGGGGCATAGTCCAGAAGATATACTACCGCTCCCCACTCCTGGCCTCCGCCCTCCACCACGGACCGGATTAAAGCCGCTGCATTAAGAAGCTGCCTGGGAAGCCTGTCAGGATTTCCCCTGGAGTAGCGCCCTGATTTATTGTTGATCACCCAGTTTTTGTTTTTAAAGTCATTGATGATTTCACCGCCGATGCGCCCGGGACCGCCTGCAAGAGCCGACACATGGCCGTATTTTTCAATATACCCCCGGGTCCGGGTGTATCCGTCTTCAGGCCGGGTGTAGCTGCCTGAGTATTTACGGCCCCTCGGGTGGGGAACGATTGAAATGACCCTCAGGTATCCCTGGACATCAATCACCCAGTTATACGCAGGACATGCCGGGTCCAGAACCGCCTTGTTTTTTTTTGTGGCCACCTGCAGGTAGGGATTCAGCATGACCTTGTTCCCGGCATCAACCTCATAGTACTTGATATGCAGCGGCAGGGACGGCCTGCCGTAAAGCCTGTCTATTTTAGCGGACCAGGCAGTTGAGGCATCCAGGTGATAAATCGATAAAAAAACTAAAAGCAAGATCTTCTTCATCTTCACACCCCTGTTTTAGCGTATAAAAAATCTGCCGCAGTAAGGCTGCGGCAGAGAGTTTTGGATGAAAAGGCCGGATGACCAGGTAATTTTTGGTCTTCCGGCCTTGATACATCCGCCTATTATAGATGAGGCGGTTTAATTTGCAGCTTTAACTGCAATATATGGTTTCTGTTTTTTCTTTGGTTCCAGATATTTAACCTTGTCACTGTCTTTGTACTCTTTTTGCACCTGATCGCTGCCATAGGCCAGCCGATACCGGATTTCTCCCCAGGGCTTGCCCGCCGGATCAACGGTGTCCATGATCAGCCTGGCTACATTGGCAAGCTGCTCAGGGGTGCGGTCGAGGTTTTTCTTTGAATAGCGTCCGGATTTGTTATTGATTATCCAGGCACCGTCTTCGAACAGAATCTCACCCCCAAGACGGGCCACAGCACCTGCGACACCTGAAGTGTGACCGAACTTCTCTTTTGGGAATTTTTTCTTTCCTTTTTTGACCTTGACCTTTTTCTTTCTGCCGTCTTCCGGGCGAATGTACCCGTTTTTATATTTTCTTCCCATGGGGTGTGTGGCTTCCTGAACAATGGCTACATTACCCTCGGCATTAACAATGTAGTTGTAAACCCCGATTTCCGGGTCAAGAATGGCGGGATGGGCCTTGGTGGCCACCTGAAGATAGGGGTTCAGCATAATCCTGTCCCGGGTGTCCACTTCATAGTACTTGATGTACGACGGCAGGGTAAGGGTGCCGTAGAGTTTATCCAGTTCACCGGTTCCGATTGCAGGGCGGTTGGCATATTTAAAACCGTTGTTCTTGGACGCAGGCCAGTAGTGCAGGGGCGGGTTGCCGTTTGCCTTCAGGGGGATTTTTGTCTTTTCCGTGATCCGGGCGTTTTCATAGGCAAGTATAGAGTCTCCAAGCAGCTGGACTGCCTCACCCTTTCCCAGGAAACCTTTGGCTTCCAGTTTGAACTTTCCGTTTTTATCGCGGCCTTTATAAGAGGTGAACCAGGTCTTGACAATGGTTGTGATGCCAGGAAATTTTTCGTCAAGACACTGAACCGAATCACAGGCAGCCAAAGGAGAGCCGTCTTGAACCATGAGAATTTTGAAATCCTTTTCACCCCTGTCCATAAGGTTTAAAACACCGATTGGGCGCGCTTTAATAACAGATCCGATCGGAACTGAGGGGCCAAGCACGATGACGTCCATGGGGTCGCCGTCACCGCCCTGTTCTTTTGGCAGGATGGTTCTGGGGACCATGCCGTAGTTTCCGGGATATCCAACGTAATTTACAAACCTGGGTTTACCGTTTTTCTGCTCAAGTTCAAGCATGCCGGTCTTTTTGTTTACCTCATACTTGGCTGTATGACCCGCCGGGATTTCAACAACAACATTAACGGTGCCGTCGACATTTAAAGCGGGATACCCGGTCAGATAGTTCTTTTCACCCTGTAGTACTGAAACATTCGGTGTGACGTTTGCTAAAGCATTGGGCAGTGTGAAACAGAACAATGCTGCAGCAGCAATCAAGGCTAATACTGCTTTTCTGGCTTTCATTTACTCCTCCTGATCATGTGTTTAAAATATATTTTTGATGCTGATAAGCCCTTCTCCCGGGGATTAGGGCTTGAGGGCAACGGTTAGGACGGGTCATCGTTAAATGAGATTGTGCCGTCTTTGGATTTTTTAGGGGGCTTATAGGATCTCATTTCAAGTTTTTTTATCCCTGTGTATTCGGGAAAATTTAACCCGCTTTTGCGCAGATATGCGGCTTTAGAACCCCGCCATTCCGCATTTCCAGGCAATCCGATTTCCCTGTCCAGTTTCTCGTACATCTTTTGGATTATATTTTCTGCGGCAGTATGGGTCCGGGACATGTCATAGTAGTCTCCGGTCGGATAGCCAAATGAAAAGTCGTACACAAATGCGCGTTCTCCGCTTTCAACCGGCAGCCAGGCTTCCATTGATATTCCGGCGGGAAAAGGCATTCCCGGAAGTATTGCAAAACCGGGCTTCATCCGGATACTGTAAGCACCGACGCCTGTCAGCCTGACTCCAGGGTCCAATCCAAGGGTTCCCAGGTGGGGCACAAGTTCTGCAAAATCGGCAAGGGTTACCGGTATGCCGGAGAGTTCGACATCAACTTTAACGGATTTTTCCAGGTAGGTATCCAAGGTGTATGCCGGTGCCGGCCCAACGTTTTCCTCAATGGCCGCATCTTCTTCTTCGGGCATTGAGGTGAAAACACGTTCGGGGGTGTCGCGGTCAATAAATTTTACGGTTAAAGCAGCTGAAACCGGCTTGCCCGTGAAGTATTTGGTGGTAATCCTGACCACATACCCGAGCCGGGTGAGATCACCCTCCGGCGTATCGTAGTAGACCTTGGTGGAATAGGTCAGGCCATCAGCGTTGAAATCTTTTTCCTTAAGGGCGATGTTTTCTTTTTTTGCAAAACGTTTCACTCTTTCCCAAATCGCGGTGAGCCCCTTTTCAGGTGTATAACCCACTTTAGCCGGATCAATCAGGAATTTCATCTCCCTTGCTTCAACGATTTCAAGTGCAGGTGCGGGATGCTTGGCAATCTGGGTTTTATGGGGATAGGACTCCTTTGCACCCGCCCCCCAGGCCGTTAAAAAAATTAAAATCAGGGATAATCCCCCGATCAAGCGCACAGGTTTTTTCATTTTCTGACTCCTGGTTTAGTTAATGATTGAAAAACATGGGTGTATTTCATCGGTACCCTCATACTCAAAAATTGCGACGCTACCTAAATGCCACAGCCTTAAAACAGATGTCCAATAAGGGGTTCTTATCACTGTTATGCTGATTTTTTATCGTTGCTGTACCCTATTAAAAACAAGCGGTTATGGATTGATTTGCCTGGTGTTTGGGATATGGCATGTCCGCTGCCGGAAACTGTCTGTATACCTGATACAGGTCCTAGTTGAAATCCGGACTCATCTTAAACGTGGCCTTTGTTTTGGAGGCAGGTGAATCTGATAAAATCCCCTTTTGCATCAGGGCTTCGTGAATCTGCCGGGCCGGCCTTTCTCTATCCTTATTCGAGGTGCTTATCTTATAGGAGAGTTCTGAAATAAATTGTCCGGGGTATTTATAATAGGGACTCCAGATGGCGTAATCGACCTCCACCCTGTCAGGGGCTTTTGTTAAACGCCCCTCCCAGGACAGGGCGCGCATTACTATGGTCTGCCGGATCTTCCCGGTCTGTTCCGTGAATACCGGTCCGGCAAGTGCCCAGGCCTCGGGGCTTTTCTTTTTAATCCTTGCGGCAACAGCCGCCACATCAACCTTGCGCACATCAATCCCGGCCGGATCAAATTTGATATCATAACTCACACTGTATTTTTTTGTACCATCATGAGCAATATCAATTTCAGCCTTCTTATACCTTTTCAGATCACCGAATTGCCCAGGGGAAGGCGCCCGCAACTTAACCGTGATTTTACTCTTCCAGGGATTTTTTAAGTCTTCCCTGACCCTGATGATCAGGGATCTTTTGCTGAACTGCCTGTCGGGAGTCTCCAGGTAGGTGACAAGTTTTTCTTCACGGTCCGGTTCAAAATTGATGAAATCATAATAGCCGGCCCGTTTGCCTGCAAGGGAGCGCGGCGCCAGGTCCAGGGCAGCGGACTCATTGGTGGTGAATACGTATTCAGCCCGGGTGAAATCCCCTGCATCCAATGCCCGGGCAGGAATAGCCGAAAAGAGGGTGGCTAAAAACAGACTGCAATAAATAAGCGTTTTCATTCGATATCTCCTGATTTTGTGTTGAATAAATTTGGATCTTTTTTCCCAGTCTGCAGCCTGTTTCCTATAAGTGGCAGCGATTGTCCAATAAGGTGCCCTTATTAAGGCCATGCCTGTTTTTTATCATTGTGGGGTATGGATGTTTTCAGGGCCTGCAACCTGTTTCCCACAGGTTGCAGGTTCTCCGGGCGGGGCCGGATTATTACCTGAATTTATGCATGATTCACCTCTTTTGACCTGTTTTGTTCTCTGAGAGCCGGCAATGGGATTTCCGGTTTGCCCGCGCCTTATAAATTTTTGTTATCGTCCCAATGCTCAATGCTAATTAGACAGATTCCCTCTTTTAAGGTGTTTTAGTCCGCAACGGATAAGTTGTTTTAATTTAAGGATACTTAGGCCCGGCATACTGCCGGGCCTGGGGCATCCTTTTAATCAGGAACATTTAAGGAGATGAAGGTATGAAAAAGAAGTTTTTGGCCGGGGCGATCTGTGCATTGGCCATTCCCGCAACCGCCATGACGGCTCCAAGCAATGAAGAGCTCTACCAGATGTTTTTGGACACCCAGAAGCAGATCGTTGATGTGCAGACAGAGCAGACCAAACAGGAGAGCCATATCAAGTTCTCAAAAAAAACAGGCATGCCCGAGTGGAAATCGGCTGACGGCAGATCCTCATTCGGTATTGGCGGCCGTGTGGTTACGGATATTGCATCCCTTCCCGGGATGTATAAAAACGGGAAAGTCTCAAACCAGTCAGACAGCGCAACAAAAAGCGAGGTCCGCAAGCTCTATGTAACTATTGAAGGGCAGTTTGCCGATGTCTGGGAATATGAAGTAAAGTGGGACTTTGCCGAAAACGCCGTTGACCTGAAAGATGCAAACCTGACATACGGGGGCTTTGAGGATAACGACCTTACCCTGGGCTGGCAGAAAGTCCGGTACGGCCTGGAAAGCACAACAAGTTCCAAATACCTTACCTACATGGAGCGCGGCCTGACCGATGCCCTTTCACCGGACCGCGGCATCGGGGTGATGTGGGCCCATAAATACAGCAGGGGGATCACCCAGCTGTCTTACCTTATCCCAAATGGTAATGAGGAGAACGATGCTGATTTCCGTGCCGACGCCAACACCTTTCTCGGCCGGGCAACCTTTGTCCCTATCTATGATAAGGAAAGCGGGCAGGTCCTTCACTTCGGTCTCAACGGCGGATATTTCAGCTATGATGACAAAGCCGAAGCCCTTGAATTTAACACCAGGCCGGAATCCCACCTGGCTGAAAAACTTGTGGGGGTGGAATTCGACAATCCGGATAAGGATTATCGCTTTGCCATTGAGGCGGCCTATGCCACCCGCGGCTTCCTGTTTACAGGTGAATATGCGGCCGTTACCGTAGATGATAATGCTTCCGGTAATGACTACTTCTTTGATTCCTGGTATCTGTCCGCGGCTTACATGCTTACCGGTGAATCCCACAACTATAA
>JAKSAX010000455.1 GCA_022361395.1 Desulfobacterales bacterium
AATTAAAACAAAGCCTGCAACGATGACTGTCATCATGCAGGGGCCAGAAAATCGCCTGATCAAAAATATCATAAGATCTCCGGACGGCTATAACATTATGAGGATAGTCTCCCAGCGCTTGATAAGAGACAATCTACCATATCAATGTGTTATTTTGAACAGGAAAGAAAAAAAGCTGATCAAGGGGGGAACAATGAATGAGGTGGTGCGCACCCTGACCTTAAGATGACAGCCACCTCATTATGTCAAATATGATGGTGAGATACCGAAAAAGGAAGATCTGCCTGTCTTTTGGTTCCGGATGGGCAATTCTCCAAACCAAATCAAAAAGGGACTGATTCAATTTATCAGTCCCCCTTTTTCAGATGCATTTTAAAGATAGCAATCCCAGACCAACCACCAGTTTTTCCAGCAGACCGGGCTGTTCCCGCTCCTCGGGCCCTGCTACCGGAAACAGATAAACACCTTAAACCATGCCTGGTTGTCCGCTTAATACCTGAATCAAACTAATAGGTACCTGCCAGCATCTTTGCACAGACATCTTTGGCCGCAGTCTCAGCAAGTGTTTTTGCAAAGAAGTCCATACTGGATGCCGGAATCCCTGAATTTGTCCGGGAAGACCAGGATCCCACTTCTTTACCCACCCGGTAATTATACTCATCGCCGATCCTGGTGTCGTAGATTCTAACGGAAAGCGACAGGTCATTGCGCCACCCGGAGGCGGTATGGGTTTTTCTCAGAGCCATGTATCCGTGGAGGACATAATCGACCCCGAGTTTCCTGCCGATGGCAGCTCTTTGTGTTGCTGACAGGCCTGACGATTTGTCGAGATTGACACCTGCAACAGCTTTATCAACCATGGCGCTATCCACAAATTCAAGCCTGTTCCGCTGTTTCAGGCAGGTTTCAATATAGTCTCCTGCAACGGCTGCTGCCTCAGGTTCATAGGCATTGACAATCGGGAGCATGGCTGCACTGGAGATTTCGCCGTCAATTCTTTTGAAAGGTGAGGCGGCATTGGGTGCGACCGGGCAGGTGCATCCGGTAAAGATAAACATTGCAATCATTGTCCCAGCCAGAAACAGGGTCGCTTGCTTGATTCGCATAATAGTACCTCTCTTTTGGTCGGTTAAACTGAATTGATGAATTGTTACTTACGAATACTTTTTTGTATCAAACTGTCAGCGGTTTTCAAGCAAAATCTTTTTTTTATGGTATTTTAGCATTGAAACAGCCCCATACAACAATTACCAACAAGAGGTTCGCCATCCGTCGTTCTTATTGTGCCGGTGCCGGCGCAGGGCAAATCCTACAACGCTTCTGCTGCCTGCCCGAGCTTCATAACCGCCCTTTCCAAAGTCTCCTCATCAGCCATGGTATAGTTCAGCCGCATGGTCTCAAGTCCGTCCTCCGGGTCGGTATAAAAAAACTGGCCGGGAACAAAGGCCACCCCGTTTTCAATGGCCTTTCTGTAGAGGTCCAGCCCTTTCATCCCTTCTGGCCCGGTGACCCAGAGAAACATGCCGCCGTCAGAGGGGGATACCTTGAAATCGTGGGGGAGGTGACGGCCAAGGGCATCCATCATGGCCCGTTGCCTCGGGGCGTACAATGCCCTGATTTTCGGGAGCTGCTTATCCAGGTAGTTGCCGGACAGGTATTCGGCTGCCAGGGCCTGGTTAAAGGTGGAGGTGTGAAGGTCCACGCCCTGTTTGACCAGGACCAGCCACTCCCTTATGAATTTCGGGGCGGCATAGAAGCCGATGCGCAGTCCCGGGGCAAAGACCTTGGACAGGGTTGAGATATAGATGACATTGTCCGGGGCCAGGGTTTTAACGGGTGGCAGTGCCTCTCCCGTGTACCGCAGGGCTGAGTATGGGTCATCTTCAATGAGCAGGGCGTTGTACTGCCGGATGATTTCCGCGATTTTGACCCGGCGCGCCATGGTCAGGCTGCGGCCTGTGGGGTTCTGGAAAGTGGGTACCAGGTAGATGAACTTTATCTTGTGGGTTTTCAGGGTCTCTTCCAGGGACTCCGGGATCAGGCCCTGTTCATCCATTTCCATGGCAATGTACTCCGGCTCATAGGGATTGAAAGCTGACAGGGCACCCAGATAGGTGGGGGCTTCCAATGCGATTTTGTCGCCCTTGGTTATCAGAAGTTTTGCAGCGGCATCCAGTACGCCCTGGGAACCGGAGGTTATATTAACCGCATCCGGGTCAGTCTTTATTCCCCGGCTTTCCAGGAGAACAGCCACCTGCTCCCTCAGGGGCATAAACCCTTCGGTGAGATCGTACTGAAGGGCGCGGGATTCGTAGGCGGTTAATACCCGGTCGGTCAGTTCCCGGAATATCTCCATGGGAAAGCTGTCTGGAGAGGGAATCCCCCCGGCCAGGGAGATGATACCGGGAGCGGAGACCACCTTCAGGATCTCCCTGATGGCATTTGCCTGCATGAGTTCTGTGCGGTCTGCTAGAAGATCTTTAAAATCCATGGACTATCCTCCCTCTGTTCAAGATGAAAATACGGTTTTTTTCCAACCTAACAAGGCGAAATGGCTATGGACAGCTACAGATACATCAAAAAATGATCATAACAGATGTCAACCAAATTGGCTGCGGTCTATGTCATACTTCTTGATCTTATAGTAGAGCAACTGCCGTGAAATTCCCAGGGCTTTGGCAGATTGGGAGATATTGCCCCCGTGCCGGGTCAGGACCTGGGCCAGGATCTCCTTTTCATTTTCAGCTTCCTGTTTTTTAAGATCGGACTGGTTCAGCTTGGGCGGATGGGATGCCTGTATGGGCGGCTGCTGAAACTGCTGGCCTGAGGTGTTTATAAAACCCGGCGTGGGATCTGGTGTATTGGATCTGCTGCGGATGGACCAGTTTGAAAAATGGGACTGCAGGTGGTTCATTCGGATGGTGTTCCCGTCGCCCACGATGTTCATGGCCCCTTCAATAACATGCTCCAACTCCCTTACATTGCCGGGCCAGTTGTAAATCCTGAACAGCTCCATGACATTGTCCGAGATGGTCCGGACCTGTTTTTTGAGCAGGATATTGTGTTTGTGGAGAAAGTGGTCCACCAGGATATCCAGATCCCCAAGGCGCTGCCGCAGGGGCACAATATGGATGAAGACCACTCCCAGGCGGTAGAAAAGATCCGACCTCAGTGTCCCTTCTGCAATGGTAATCCTGGGATCCTTATTAATGGAGCTGATGATTTTAAGGTCGATCTCGGTCTCCTTGAGGGCGCCCACCCTGCGGACCTTGTTCTCCTGGACGATTCTCAGGATTTTGGCCTGGAGGCCCACGGGCATGGAGTTGACCTCATCCAGGAATATGGTGCCCTTTGAGGTCCGCTCAAAGAGGCCTGCCTTGTTCACCGATCCCGTGAAAGCCCCTTTTGAGGTCCCGAACAATATGCCTTCCAGAAGGTTCTCAGGGATGGCGGCGCAGTTTACCGGGGTAAACTTCTGGTTGCTCCGGGTACTGTGGTTGTGGATGGCCCGCGAAAAGAGTTCCTTGCCCGTACCGGTCTCCCCGAAAAGCATAACCGGAGACGGGGTCTGGGAGGCCATGCGGGCCGAACGGATGGCGTCCCTGAATACCGGGTCCTCCCCGATAATGGAATCAAAGGTAATGGAGGCGTCGTTAAACCTGGCATTCTGTTCAGGAACGGGCATGGCTGCAATGGTATTGACCAGCATGTTGTAATCCCGGACAAAACAGATGGCACCGACAATCTGCTGTTTGTTGAATACCGGGAACACCGAGTGAACGGTATTGGCAAATTTGCCCATGTGGGTCCGGTAAAAGTTTGGGGAATCAATGATGGGGCGGCGCTTGGTCAGGCATTGGAGGATGATGCTCTCATCTTCCTTGAGATCATATACATCAGTGACGCTTCTCAGGATGACATCATCCCGGCTCAGTTCATCAATGCGGGCCATGGCATCGTTATAGTAGACAATGATGCCGTTGGGATCGGATACAATGACCCCGTCGCTGAATTCATCAAACACGGAGAGGAAGTCCGCATTGTTCAGGTCAAATAGAAATTTTTTTATGGCTTCGGGCATGGATTCGGGTCCCCCGGATATCGAAATTAAGGTAAAGTCCCGGTCATGATCTCATGTAAAATTCCCTTTGTCAAATTTTTTACACTGGTGTAAGTCTGTTCCGAAAGATCCTGTTGAGGGATTTCATGTCTGTAAAGGACTTTCCGGGAATGAAAAATATTTGAAAGCCCTTTTATTAGAAGGTTGACAACGGGTGCGGCATTTTGATGTAAAAATTATTTTTCATCCTGAAAAATGACAGGAAAAAATAGTGTAAAAGAGATTAGAGCCGGTTGACCGGAACATTGGCCAGCTGCTCTTCAAGATACTCGTCCATGAGATCTTTGTATTTGTCTTCGGGGTAGCGGCTGCCGCAGGACCTGCAGCATAGAAATACCCTTGTTCATGTCCGCTTGATAAAAAGTCTGCCATTGCAGGAGAGGCAGCGTCCGTTCATTTCTTTCATGGTTTGCTCTTTTTTCATTTGGGTTTTTATATTATATTTACACGATACAATAAAACAGGCTGAATAGAAGTCCATATTACACCGAACAATTTTTATCCCGCCATATTAAACAAGCATATAGGAGTAAGCATGTCAGAAAAAGAGGACCGGTATAAGCGCAGTTACCCCATTTCCTGGGACCAGTTACACAGGGATGCCAAGGCTTTGTCCTGGCGGCTCCATGACCGCGACCGCAAGTGGAAGGGCATTGTGGCCGTGACCCGGGGCGGCCTGGTGCCTGCTGCCATCATAGCCCGGGAACTGGGTATTCATCTTATCGATACCATCTGCATCACCAGTTATGACTGGCAGAAACAGGGGGAGTCCACCATTCTCAAACCCATGGAAGGGGATGGGGTGGATCTTCTTATCATTGATGATCTGGTGGATACAGGCTCCACGGCAAAGGTGGTAAGGGAGATGCTGCCCAGGGCCTACTTTGCCACTGTGTATGCAAAACCGGCCGGAAAACCCCTGGTGGACGCCCATGTCACCGAGGTCAGCCAGGATACCTGGATACTCTTCCCCTGGGACTCGGAGTCCCGGTTCGTCGCCCCCATTGCCGGTCAATAACGCCTGGCCGGATACAGACCCCCCTTCCCCGGCATGCCGGAGAAGGGGGGAGTCACACCTATTTTTTAGCGATAATATTTTTGTGGGCCATGAGACGGATGGCATTGATGCGGATAAAGCCTTCTGCATCTTCCTGGTTGTAACCGCCTTCAATGTCCATGGAGGAGAGGTCCTGGTTGTACAATGAAGAGGGGCTGGTCCGGGCTATCGGGTAGGCCACCCCTTTGTAGAGCTTAAGGGTAACCTCGCCGTCAATCACTTCCTGGCTTTTGTCCATGGCAGCCATGAGAAATTCCATTTCAGGGCTGAACCAGAAGCCGTTGTAAACCAGTTCCGCATACTTGGCCGCCAGCATGTCTCTCAGGCGCATCACCTCACGGTCCATGGCAATCCCTTCAATATCCTTGTGGGCTTCGTGGAGAATGGTGCCCCCGGGGGTTTCATAAACCCCGCGGGACTTGATGCCCACAAAGCGGTTCTCCACCATGTCCAGACGGCCGATACCGTTTTCACGGCCCAGCTTGTTCAGGTATTCGAACAGCTCCAGTGCATCGGTTTTTTCAGTTCCGTCTTCCAGGTTTTTTACCCGGACCGGAATTCCGTCCCTGAATTCCAGAATAATCTTGGTGGGCGTATCCGGAGCTTCCTCAGGGCTGACAGTATGGGAGTAAATGCTTTCATCACAGATCGCGCCCGGATCTTCAAGTACACCTGCCTCATGGGAGATATGCAGGAGGTTGTCGTCTTCACTGTAAGGTTTGGATGCGGTCTGCTTGGTCGGGATACCGTGCTTTTCCGCATAGTCCAGAAGATCGGTCCTGCCTTTGAACGCATTCAGGAATTCAGCATTTTTCCAGGGGGCAATTACCTTGATCTGGGGGTTGAGGGCATAGTAGGACAGCTCAAATCTTACCTGGTCGTTCCCCTTTCCTGTGGCGCCGTGGGACACGTACTGGGCACCCACTTCATTGGCGATCTCTATCTGTTTTTTTGCAATGATGGGGCGGGCAATGGCGGTTCCCAGAAGATAACGGCCTTCGTACACGGTATTGGTTTTATATACCGGAAAGATGTAATCCGTGACAAATTCCTTTCTCATGTCTTCGATAAAGACCTTGGATGCACCGATCTGAAGCGCTTTTTTCTCCGCTGCTTCGAAATCTTCCTGCTGGCCGATATTGGCCATGTATGCAAACACTTCATATCCCTCTTCCAGCAGCCATTTGAGAATCACCGAGGTGTCAAGACCACCGGAATAGGCCAGTACTACTTTTCCCTTTGCCATCATAAACTCCTTCTATATATCATTTATTTTATTGGTGTATTGATCCGGAATTAAACATTGGCTATTAATGCAGAAAAATCTTGAAATAGTCAAGGGAAACAAGTATAAAAAGTGCATATTTTTTTAATTTTTATGCATAAATATGACATTATACTATGACGATTGCTTCTGAACTTCATCTCCTGCTGTCCCAGGGGGTAACCGGCAACCAGACCCAGCTGGTTGAGGCCCTGAAAGAGCGGGGCATCCATACCACCCAGTCCTCTGTTTCCAGAGCCCTGAAGAAGATTAATGCGGTTAAGGGACAGGACGGTAACGGCAGTACAGTCTGGGCACTGGCCCGCACCGAACTCAAGGATACGGGTTTTTTTGATTCCCTGGTCACCTCCCTTTCCCACAACACCCAGCTCATTGTCATCCATACCCGTCCGGGCACGGCCAATACCGTGGCCAAGTTCATTGATGACCATGACTTTGACAGGGTGATGGGATCTGTGGCCGGAGACGACACCATTGTTATTGTGCCGGCGGACGTGGCATTTATCAATGAGACTGTCCAGGAAATATCAGCCTATATGAAACAGATCGGTATATTTGTGGAATAGGCTGCCGGCCTGCCAATGTCAGGAAGATACTTTTACCGGGCCGTCCCTGCTGGTAATCTCAACCGGATCAACGGGGCCAGCCGTCAACCAGGCCGGAAATACCGGCCATGGCTGCAATGAGAAGTAAGAGCAATATGAACCGCCCGGCGGGCAGCCGCCTCCGGCCTGTGCTGCCGGGAGTATAATGCCGTTCCCG
>JAKSAX010000419.1 GCA_022361395.1 Desulfobacterales bacterium
AAGATAAATGGACTTCAATGTTCTCACCTCCACCTCTTCACTTGCCGTAAGGCTCATTTTCCGGGCTTTGATATTCAACTCTGCAGCGCCGTTGACCTGAATGTCGGCCTGGTTTCCCTCCCTTTCAAGAACCCCAAGGATATATGATTTCAAAGGGGTCCTGACATAGGCTGCCACATCGCCTTTTTCCGGCCGGACAACGCATGAGAATGCCTGGGTGGCCTCTGTTACGGAGTCAATCATAAAGAGGCCCTCCCGAAGTTCGGATGTGATCACCCCCTGGCAGACGGCGCCGTGGCAGGTATCGGGGGCCACTCTGTTCCGGGCCTGGCTGATATGTGTAATTCCGGCAGTATTCATGTTATCACCTCCAGTTCCAGTGCTCGTTTTTCGATTTCGGCACGTGCAGGGTCGGTTGGCTTTATCAATGCGGCTGCAGCGCCGTCCATGGCATTCTCTTTCATCCGGGCCATGTGGAAATCGGCGTGGTTTAACGCGGACCGGGAAAAATCATTTGTATCCAGATCCGCATATGAAAAATTTGCATAATCAAGACCTGCCTCCCTGAAACAGCTCTCTTTTACGGCAGCTTTTTTCAGCCAGGCTTTTTCCATGAGGCAGCCTGAAAAATCGGTCCCGGTGATCACGGCCCCCTGGAAATTCGACTGTGACAGGTCTGCACCGGTGAATCTTGAATCTGAAATGGTCGCATCTACAAAAAGGGTCATGTTGCCCTTTACGTTTTCCATGGCTGTGCGGGCCAGCCGTGTGTTGCTGAAGTTGGATCCTGAAATGTCCGCCCCTGTCAGTGTTGCACCGGTGAAATCACTGCCCTGGAATGTACAGTGCGTCAACTTCCCCCCTGTGAAATCATGGCCGCTGAAATTACAGTTTAACAAAAGGGCCTGGGTAAACACGCTTTTCTCAAGGACCATGGATGTAAAATCAGTATCTGTCCATGAGAGGTTGAAAAAGGTACACCCGTGGATCCCGGCGCCCCGGAACTCCGATTTAAGGACGGCGGCAGTGTCAAAGGAGGCTGCTTCAAACCGGCTGCCTGTAAAATCACTCTCAATGAAAAACAGTTTTTTCCCGGTCTGGTTTACCCAGGATGATGATAAAAGGGTGCATTTCGTAAATGAGGTATTCTCCACGGACGCACCGGTTATCTGCATATGGTTCAGGTCACAGCCGATAAACCCGGTGTTGCCCAGGTTGCACCCCTCAAAATCACAACCCGGAAAACTGCATTCATTGAAAACACTCTTATTGAAATCCGCATTTTTCAGGCTTGCCCCGTCAAAGCGGACATTTTGAAAAACACCGTTGTTAAGGGCCTCACCTTCCAGGGCCATGCCATCCATAGACAGGTCCATCACCGGCTGCCCCCTTGAGATTGTCTCTTTTATCCGGTCAAGGGATATCATGGCTGCCCCCCTGTTTCGCGACAGTCATCCGGCCATATTGCTTCCCCTGTTTCAGCACCGGAAAAATTGATCCGGCTCAGTCTTGCTCCTGAAAAATCTGTTTTTCGCAGCAGCGCCTCAAAAAAATCCCCCTCTTCAATTACCGTATTTTCCAGGCATGCCCCCATCATGACGGATTTGCAAAAAGCCGAATTTTTCATGGCTGCGCGCCGGAAACTCACATTTCCAAGATCGGATTTTAAAAACGCACTGTCATTCAGGCAGGTATCTGAAAAATCAGCCTGCCTGAATCCGCACTCCCTGGCGTCCACCCGGCTGAAATCCGCGCTTCGCACCAGGCAGTCCCCTGCAAACTGGACTGTTTTCATCGACGCTCCGGAGAAATCCGTGCCGTCGGCCTCTATGTTTACGAGGGCACACCGGGTCAGTTTCGCATCCCTGAAGGATGAGAACTCCGCCTGTGAGTTTGTAATGATGCATCGCTCAAAGCCACTGCCGTCAAACACTGTTTTCTCAAGCCTGGCATCAATGAAAAGTGATCCGGAAAAAGAACACGCCGGGCAGGTTGAACCTGTTAGTTCCAGGTTCACTCCGTTCACCTGGTTAAAAACAGCTTTGGAAAACCCGGCTTTTTCAAAACAGGCCTTATCAAGGAAGGCCGCAGTAAAATCACATCCCGTGAAAACGGTTTCTCTGCCCCGGGCATTGCAAAGGTTTGCCCCTTTGAGAACCGCCCCTGAGAAATCGGCCTGGTCAAGGGTGGCGGCGTTCAGTACGGCATCCGTCAAATCGGTTCCGACAAACCTGGCACCGGACAGGTCGGTTTTTTCAAGCATGACACCGGTCATGTCCATGCCGGAAAAGTCCATATTGGACAGGTCTGCCCCGGCAAAATCACGTGCTTTCAGTGTTTCACCGTTCTTTACGGAAAGGGCAACAAGATCCCTGAGATAAATTTTCACTTCCCGGGGCAGGGATTCCCCGGGGAACAGGGGCTTTGGTGAATACTGCCGTATCATTCTCTGCTGGTCGTCCGCCTGGTTCAATGCGTTCCGGTAAGCGGTCTCCTTTAATTGGCTCATTTTCGCTTCCGGCGGCAGGGAAGGTTCGGCCGGGAAGTGTGCAAGCAGGGATTTTTCTTTGCTTTCAGCTGCTTTGAATTTATCCCTGCCCTCTTTCATATGCTTGTCCGCCTCTTTCCTGGCTTTTTCTATGATTTCAGACAGATCAAAATCCCCCCGTTCCAGGGCTTTCTCAGGGATAATGCCAACAGCATCCGGCACTGCGGCGGGCATTTCAAAAGTATCGGGCAATGCCATGCCCGTGGTTTCGGTAAAAGCTGCCACGGCCGCTTCCACAGCCTTCTGTTTGTTTTCCAGCGCCTTTTGCTCTGCCCTCTTCTTTTCCCTGGCTTCCAGGGCTTTTTGGGCACCGGATTTTTCAGGGCTTAACTGGGATTCGTTAAACACATGGGCAGCAGCCTGTTTAACATCAGTTCTTTTATCGTGGATATCCCTGTAATAGGCAGCGCTCCTTTTTTCATCCCCGATATTTTCATAGGCAACCAGGAGGCTTTGGATATCAAGTGCATCACTGTCCTTTATCCCGGCCCGTCCCCTGAATATCAGGATGCCGGTTTCAATCTCCGGAAAAAACCAGACCGTATCCAGGCCGGTGGCAATTTCACGGAAGTTTTCCCGGTTTTCTTCTTCCTGGCGGATAAAAACCCGGGTCCGGATCTTTGGCAGGCAGCCCGAGAGTGTGGGGTGACGGGGGTGCATCCCTTTTATTTCATATCCCTCATCCCCGTTAAAAAATCCCTTGTCCCACTGGGTTTCCGGGGCTGCGTTGAAAACGGTCCAGTCAATATCATCGGGAAATCCGGGATAGGCGTTTTCCAGCCAGTTGTCATCATAGGTTCCGCTTTTTTTCTGCCGCAGTCCGGAGGTAATATCAATCATTCCAAAGCCGGGCGGTGTAAATGATTTACCGGATCCGACAACCCCGAGGATGTGCATGAGATTCGTTTCCGGATCCCGGTTTCCCAGAATGGTCAGGGACCTTTCCACACGGCCCAGGCAGATACGGGTTTCCATCTGCAGTATGCCCTCCCCCTCCTGGGCGTATGCGTTGCCCATGGCAAGGAATTCACCATATTTTTTCGGCATGGCCATATCAAACCCGTTTTCCATTCCCGGCACAGCCATTACGCTCTTCCACCCTTGCGCTTCGGTAATAATTTCATCAGTGCCCAGCCTGAAAAAACATATGGGTGACACCGCCAGCCAATCCCCGCGCCTGTACCGGTATGTTTTTGTTAAAAGGCTCAGTTTTAAGGGCTTGATAATTTTCATGCGTATCCTACATAACCATTTTAAGGGCGGATAATATGTTGATATCCAGGGCACAGAGCTTCAGGGAAAGAACCGCCGCCGACAGGTCGGCATTCAGGCCGCCGCCGTTGATTGAGATATTGCTTGTCACCCCGTTGACACTGATGGAGCTGGCCGCGCCGGTGGCACTGATGGAACTGGCAGCACCTGTGGCACTGATTGAGCTGGTCGCCCCCACAGCGCTGATGGAACTGGTTGAACCGGCTGTATGGATGGAACTGCTTGATCCCACCGTGCTGGTGCTGGTATCACTTCCCACAGTCGACGTGCTGGAACTGACTCCCACCGTATGGGTGGAATTGCTTGTCCCCACCGTACTGGTGGAGGTGCTCGTTCCGACCTTACTGGTATTGCTTTCGCTGCCCACGGTTGAGGTATTGGTGCTGGTTCCGACCTTTGACTCGTTTTTACTGGTGAGAATATCGGAATAATTCTCACTGATATCACCGTAGTGTTTGCCGTATGTATTTCCATGGGACTCGTTCCGGCTCAACAACCCGCTCCTGCCGTTTTCCGATGTTGAATATCCGTAACTTCCCCCCTGGCTGTAACTTGAATCCTTGTACTTACCGGTGCCGTATTCTTTTTCAACCCTGTTAATGGCGCTTTGGAGGTCTGCTTTGGAATTTGCGCCGAAACTGATATGCTTGCCGTCTCCATAGGAGGTGGAATAATTGTTCCCCACGGAGGTGTTCGCCGTCCAGGTGCCGGGCATGATCACGTTGTTGCCGTTATTCTGGACAATGCTGGATATTTCAGGTGTTTCATTCTCATCATTGGAACGGGAGACAGTTACGGTAACATCAATTTCAGGAACTGTCTGCATGTGCTGGGCCAGTTTCACCCATACCGGTGGATCCGCCTCGCCGCTTGTTGAAAATCTGACCCAGACACCGGTCTCTTTATAATTTTTATCCCGTTCCAGCTCCGGGTTGACAATGGTCTGCTTACTCCATTTAAAATCCTGTTTTTCCAGGTATTTCCAGGACCCTTTCTTGGCACTCGCCCCATCAGCCGGAGGGGGGCATACCTTTGCGATAATCGATCCCTGGTGCGTACTCTGTATGTTGAATTTTGAAAGAAACCCTGTGGACTCCGACGCTTCAAAACTGTTCTCGTAATGGCCTGCATCATTTACCTGGTGCCGGACCGAGGTAATGACAAACATCCGGTTGTCCAGCTCGGGCCTCACATCTTCATTGGGTTCATTGGTCATGCTGAAAATGTGTCCCGATGAAAATTCACAACAGGAGGACTGCCCTGAAAGAACCGTTGCCGCCGTGGCAATCTTCTCATATGTTTTATTGGCGTCGTAAATCGCCTCTTTATCACTGCCGCTGTACTGGAAAATTTTATAATGATGAAAGGTCAGCGCATCCTGGATCTCATCGGTTTTGTTGTTCTCCCCCCGGTAGGCGGTGAAAATCGCTTCGGAGTCTTCTTCCCAGGCAGCCTCACTTCTTACAACAGTTGTTTTTACCCGGTTTGTCGCAAGGGACTGGTTGTAAGAATAAACCGTTACGCAATCGTCCTGTTCCGCATGACCGGCACTGGTAAAGGTATACCTGAGTTTCTTATCGGTTTCGAACAGGGCCGGGTATTTGGCCTGATTGCTTAACACCATGGTATGCGAGGTGTCATCATGGACAAAATAATAATAGACAGAGGCTTTATCCAGAAGCCTGTGAATAAATTCATAATCGGCTTCACCCGCCTGAAGCCAGTTTTGTTTTCGTTTTAAAACTTCGTTGAATGTCCTGTCGATCCTGTCGATATAATTGACATTGTGCAGCTTAAGCACCTGGAAAACGGTGCTCATGATATCGGTGGCGGAATTGCCGGGCTCGTCCCCGTACAGATGATACCTGTTCGTCAGGTTAAGTTTCCACAGAACCGGGCTTATCTGCGCACTGTAAACCCCTGGTTCTTCCATGGAAAACCGGGTAATGATACCGTTAAAGCACCTGAATTTCCAGTCCGGCGTCTTCCATTCCGACGGCAGGTTAAAGGGGTGTTTTTCGTCCGGCAGCCCGATTTTTACCGTAGCGGATTTGCCGATGATTTTGTCAAACACCAGGGTTTTGGCGGCATTTGCCTTATCTGCATCATTGGCTTTTAATTTTACATGCCCCTCAAACATCCCGGACACGGATTCATCAAAGGAAAATTGCTCGCAACGCAGGTATTCATCCCCTGTGGGCCTGGCCGTATTTATTGTGAAATCCAGAAAACACCGGGGGCGGTTATCCTTGGCCATCGGGTATTCGGTTTTTTCCAGGGGTGCCGAAATTCCCATATTATGCCTCCCCTGCCCTGAAGGTAAACCGGGTGGCGGCCCGGGTGCCATTGGTATCAGGCCTGCTCTTCAGCCATGAATTCCGTTTAAGCCGCATCCTCCGGTCATTGTCTATTTTACATGGAAGAGAAGAATTAACCCCGAGCCTTGTGGGAGCGGACAGCCTGGACAGGGGGAGGTCTTTTCTTAACAGGGTCAGTACAATGGTGCAGTCAAGATCATCGTCAATCAGAAAACGGACCAGTTGCCTGAACCGGTCGTGCTTTCCTCCTCCCGGCAGCAGCTGAAGGAATTGGCTATAGCTCAGCGGCCCGCAGATTATCTTTATCCGGCTGTGCCTGTCATAATACCGGGTACCGAGAATTGACATTTCACCCAGGCGGTTGTTCCCGCACGTCCGGGTCAGGTAGGTACGGTCTTCACCGGCGATCTCATGCCTGTTCTCCTGAAACTGGACAATCTTCACCTCCGTATCAAGGTAATAGGAGAGGATATTCCTGATAACGGGCGCCCCTTTTCTTTTTGAAGCCAGAAGGCCGGAAAACAGC
>JAKSAX010000292.1 GCA_022361395.1 Desulfobacterales bacterium
CAGTTAATGAGCCGGGTGGAAGCCTGTTTCAAATCGTCCAGGTTATCGCCCTTGAGACGGATTTCAATGGGCAGGCCGCCGGGTCCGATGGCAGGTTCCTTAAAGGCCAGGGCAATGGCATCAGGCACACTCCCGGTCAGGGTCCGCCACTGGTTGATGATCTGGTCAATGGTAACGGTCCTGACCTCGGCATTCAGGAGATCCACCGACACGGTGGCAACATGGGGGCCGCTCTCCCCGGCATCGGCGTTTGTGTTGTAAAGTACTGAGATATGTTCAATCAGATCAGCCCCGCCAGGCTGGTCCGGGGAGAGATCCTTATTGATCTTCTCCGCCGCATCCACCAGCTTGTCAACATAAAATGCGGTCCTGTCCAGGGGAGTGCCCTGGGGAAACAGGATCCTGGCCTGGATGACATCCCCGTCAATTTCCGGAAAAGCCCGGACCTTGAGGACACCGCCGGCAACCATGGCAACAGATGCAATAAAGACAAAGAGAACCAGGCCGATAAACAGATACCGGAAATCAATGGCGCGATCCACAACCCGGCCCAGGAGCCGCTCTCTTACCCAGTCCAGGGCAGTATCAATGCGCTGCCTTACCCGGTTTCCCTTCAGGGTTTTGCCGTTGTGTTTCAGGGCATGGGCCAGGTGGTTGGGCAGGATGCAGAAGGCCTCCACCAGACTCACGGCCAGGGTCAGGATGAGAATCACGGGAATCACATACAGGACTTTGCCGATATCCCCTTTCATGCTCAGGGCCAGGGCGCCGAACACAAAACAGGTGGTCAGGAAGGAAGAAAAAACACCGGGGGCCACCCCGGTGATCCCGTCCACGGTGGCCCGGAACCCGCTCTTCCCCTTTTCCAGGTTTGCGGCCACATTTTCCGCAATAACGATGGCATCATCCATGAGAATCCCCACACCGATGAGCAGGCCGACCATGGACAGCATGTTCAGGGAAAGCCCGAGATGGTTCATGAAGAAAAAGGTCAGGGCAAAGGAGACCGGAAGTCCCATGACCACCCAGAACGAAAACCTGAAGGGGAAAAACAGTATCATGGCGATGAACACCAGGGTCAGGCCCTGGAGGGCATTTTTAACCAGCATCTGGAGCCGGTCCCTGACGATTTTGGACACGTTCTGGGTCAGGGCGAATTCAACACCGGGGGGCGATGTCTGCCGTTCGGTTTCCAGGAATTCCGTCACGGCATCCATAATGTCCAGGGCATCCTCGGTTTTGGTCTTGTTAATCCGGAGAATACCCGCCCGTTTTCCATTGAAGAGGATCTTGTCTTCCTCGTCCTCGAACCGGTCCGTGATCCTGGCGATTTCCGACAACCGGATCTCAGCCCCGGTCCCGGAGGAAATCACCACCAGGTTGCCGAGTTTAGGCACGGTTTTCCGCTCTTCGGCAAACCGGATCAGGATATCTGTATCCCCGGTTTCCAGGCTTCCGGCAGGCAGGTCGATATTCTGGGAGGCCACGGCCGCCTCAATGTCAGACACGGACAATCCCAACCGCATCATGTTGTAAAAAGGGATTTCAATGAGAAATTCATGATCTGAAAACCCCAGGATTTCCACCTGGGAAATCAGGTCGGTCTGCTTCAGCCTTGTTTTCAGGTCCTCACAGAAAAACTTCAGGTGCACCGGTGTCATGGGTCCGGTAACGGCAATAGAGACCACCGGGTCGGTGCGGTTGATCTGCTTGATAATAAGGTCTTCCACCTCATCAGGGAAATCACTGATGGCCTCTACCTCGGTTTTAATGTCGTTGAGAAACTGGATGATGTCCCCCTCTTCCATCATCTCAATGACTACCCTGGCAGAATTTTCCATGGCCGTGCTCCGGACCTCCGAAATATGGCTGACACTGTCGATGGCATCTTCAATGCGCCGGCAGACGGAAGATTCGACATCCTCGGCTGTGGCCCCCGGATACACCGCGGTCACCTCAATCGCATCTATACTGAAGTCGGGAAAGGTTTCCCTTTTCAGGTCTCCCACGGAAATGGCGCCCAGGGCAATAAACAATACCATGAGCAGGTTGGAGGCAGTGGGGTGCTCACTGAGAAAGGAGACCATGCCTTTGAAAGCAGTCATATCAGATGGCCTCCCCTGTTGCCTGGGAACGGACCTGCCTGGCCTTCCCGGTATCTTCTTCCGGCAGCAGTTTCATCCCGGAAATGGCCGGAACCAGGTCGGAGAGCACCAGGATCTCCCCCTCTTTGACCCCGTTGGTCATCACGGCCAGGTCCCCCATGGTCATCTCCGGCTTTACCGTGCGGATCTCAAGACGGTTATCTGCCGTGCAGATATAAATCTTATCACCGTGAACCGCAGACCGCGGAATAACAAACCGGTCCCTGATCTGCCTTCCGGACAATTCCACCTCAACGTACATGTTGGTGGCCAGGGGCGGCCGTTTGCCCGGTATCAGGTTCCCGTAAGGGTTGTCCACGGTGACAAAAAAGGTCAGGGTACCGGTGGCCGGGTCTATGGACTCCCCGGTCCTTGAAAACTGTCCCTTCCACTCAATGGTGGTATCCTCGTTCAGGGGGAGGCGGACCTTTGCCGAGATACCGATGGCACGGCGGATGGTTTCAATATCGGGCACCTGCTGAAGCGGGGCATTATAGTGGCGGGGCAGAAGCTTGAAAAACTCCCCCGGGCTCAACTGGACCGGAATTTCCGCCCGCTCGATACTCTCGGCCTCAAGCAGTACCGTCCCGGCAGGGGCAAACTGGAACCGCTCGATATTAACCTCGGAGACCCTGGCGTTGAACGGGGCCCGGATTTCCGTCTTTGATACATCCAGGCGGCGTTCGGCCACAGAGGACTCCCCGGAGCTTTTTCGGGCCAGGAGGGCCCGCTTCTGTGCCGGGATCAGTTTCAGGGTATTCTGGAGGTTGTTCACAGTGGTCTGGCGGCCCAGGACATTGGTCTCCTCTTTCTCAAGGTCCGAGGCGGAGATGTACTGTTTTTCAAACAGGGTCCGCTTCCGCTCCAGCTCCTGGACAGCAATGGCCAGGGCCTTTTTTTCAATGGTCAGCAGGCGTTCGGTGTTTTTCCGGGACTGCTCCAGCTCCTTGAGCTGGGCATCCAGGCTCATGACCTCGGCCACCCCGCGGGATTCCGCCAGGCCATAGGCCCGGGTGTCTATTCTCAAAAGGACCTCGTCCTTTTTGATGAAATATCCCTTTTTTATTTTCTCATCAAGATAGATCACCTGGCCGCTCACCTCGGGAATGGCCTGCCAGGTCCGGTAAGCCTGGACATATCCGTATCCGGTGGTCCTGGGTATCACCGGGGTTTTCATAAGGTGCATCACCCTGACCGCCTGGACCCGCTCCTGGTCCTCAAGGCGCACCGGCGGTTTTTTATTGTTTTTCATTACGATGAACAGGCCGATCCCGAGAATCACGGGTACAATAATCACAAGCCGTTTAAGATACTTCATGTCTATTTCCTAAAAAATGATTCGTCGGGCGGTTCCAGGCCCAGGGCGGACTGGCCGTTTTCAATCATCCTGTCCAGACCGGCCTGGATGACGGCCAGCTCTTCCGGGTCGATCCCCTTAACCAGGGTATCGTGCCAGCCCTTTAACACATTAAAGACGTCCAGTTCCATCTCCCGTGCCCGCTTTGCCAGGAACACCCGCTTGATCCTGTGTTCATCAGGATCCGGGCGGCGTTCCACCATGCCCATTTTTTCAAGTTTGGCCACAGCCCTTGCCGTATATGACTTGTCCACCCGCATCTGCCTGGACAATTCATCCTGGCTCAGCCCATCCATGACGAACAGGATGGCAATAAAGGCATAGTCCCCTTCCCCTACTCCCAGTTTTTTCATCTCCTGACGAAGATGCTGCTTGGATATGCGGAACAAAAAATTAAGCCGCCGTCCAACAGATTCCGGTGCAAATTTTTTAAACATACCCTCTCCTTCAGTTGACAATGCAACTGTAAAGATACTAAACTTCAGTTTCACAGTCAACTGAAAACTATCTACCTTATAATTTCAGGAGCAAGACCCGTGAATTCCGTTCCATATTGTACTTTTTCCTGCGGGATTCGGGAAGCTCGGAAGGACCGGCCCAGACAAATCCGAACTCAAAAAACCAGTCCGCGGCCTGGGTGGTGAGCAGGAATAGGGTTTTTATCTGCTTTTGCCTGGCAGTGTGAATGAGGTATTGAACAAGGCCCCGGCCGATACCCTTTGACTTATAGGTCTCATTCACGGCAACGGCACCGATTTCAGCCCAGCCGTCACCTGTCTCGTAAAGCGCGCCGCATCCATACACGGCATGGTCCACCGCATAGATATGGAAGGCCTGGATATTGTCTTTAATATCCGATGCCGTCCTGGTGACCAGGTTGCCTTTTTTCACGTATCCCTCTAACAGGTGGAGGATTTCAGGAACATCCCCAAGGGTGGCCTGACGGATATGAGCGTACTGGTTGCCGTAGATCAGGGTACCGCCGCCGATACTTGAGAAAACCTCCTGAAGCAGCCGCCCCTCCCGCCTGCCGTCAATGATGTGGACCCGGTTAACCCCTTTGGGCCGGTCAATCACATCCTTTGAGTATGCCAGCAGGGTCTGGTTGTCAAAACTCAAGTGGTCCCGGTTCCTGTCCAGCATAAAATCCACATGATCAAGATCCATATTTGAGAAGATCTTCCCGTTCGGATGGACCTGGCTTCCCGGAGGCAGTTCAATCCCTGTGGCGGGAACGGCATCCTGGGCACGGATAAAAAAGAGTTTTTCAATGTCCAGATCCAGGCATACCTGGCGGGCAATCTGATCTGTATTCAGATTATAGCAATCCCCTGTGGCATTCATCCCGATATTGTAAATCACCGGGATAAACTCCTGGTCCAGAAGCTTGTGAACAATTTGGGACTGGATCCTTTCCACATGACCGGTGAACTGATAATCCACCCCGTCCCGGACGCCAAGGGACCTTGCCCGGATCCAGTTTCCCATGATACCACTGGCGCTGCCGGGGCTGCTGCCGTTGCCTGCATTGCCCGGGGTCAGGTGGGAAATAACCGTCTGGGCCACTTCCATGGCAGCCAGCTTGACATGGGCCATGGCAGCCTTCGGGGTAATCCGCACCCCGTTGACCACCTCTGTGTCAAGTTTTGCCCTGGCCAGGTGCTTTTCAATGGTTGCCCGGGTGCCTGTCACGATGATCAGCCGGATACCGATGCCGTGAAGCTGGACAATATCTTTCATGAGCAGGGGAAAGAAGGGATGGCTGATGAGGCTGTCTTCGATTTTCAGTACAAAAATTTTGCCCTTATACCGGCTGATGTAGCTAAAGACCTCCCGGATGGTGTTCACACTGGCCCGGTCGGCATATCGTTGTGGTAGTTGAATAGTCATGGGAAACAGTCTACCCCCTTATGCCCGGTTCTTCAATATCTTATCTGCCGGGCATGAAAAAGTTTTCCCCTCGCAGTCATTACACAAAAAACACCGGACCCGGAAAGTTCAACCCAGGAAAAAGGTGGATTTATACATCCTGAGGAATTATATAATGAGGTCACGCGCCAAGCTTGGTAATCCTTTACACGGCGTCAGATGACCGGAGGCTGCAAATGCGGTATATTTTAAAAGATCGGAATCTCTTGCTTCTCTTTATTGTCTCCTTTTTATTTTTTTTAAATGAGACCATTCTGTTGCCCGTGTTACCAATGGTGTTGCACAGTCTGGATTACAGCAACACTGAAATA
>JAKSAX010000241.1 GCA_022361395.1 Desulfobacterales bacterium
CCAAGGACAAGATGCTGGAAGAGAAGCAGCGTCTTGAAATTAAGTATGCCGACCTCCTGGACTTTGAAAAACGGATCCAGGAGAAGGCTAAAAAATAAAAACTCAGCCGGACAAGGGATCGCGTAAGACGGAGCGGATTTTTTTTGCCAGGAGATTCTGGGAATAGGGCTTTTGCAGAAAGTTTATCCCCGGATCCAGCATTCCGTTATGCACGATATGGTTGTCTGTATGGCCTGACACGTAGAGCACCTTTAATTCCGGGGCCATTTCCCTGGCCCTGTTTATAAACTCCTTGCCCCCCAGTTCAGGCATGATCAGATCCGTTACCACCAGGTGGGGCAGCGGTTTGCCGGCCTGTTTGCGGGAGCGGAACCATGCAAGCGCCTGGGCCCCGTTTTCGGACTTGTGTGTATCATATCCCAGGGACATCAGGGCATTGGCGGCAAAATTCAGTACCTCCACATCATCTTCCACCAATAAGACAAGTTCGCTTCCGGAGAGATCCCGGCTTGTCTCGTCCGGGACCTGGCCGGAATCCTCTGTTTCCCGGCCGGTGACCGGCCAGTAAATCTTGAACAGGGCTCCCTGGCCGGGTTCAGAGTATACCCGGATACTTCCCTGGTTCTGCTTTACGATCCCGTAAATGGTGGCCAGGCCGAGGCCGGTACCCTTGTACTTTGATTTGGTGGTAAAGAAGGGTTCAAAAATCCTTTTCTGGATCTCTTTGCTCATTCCCCGGCCGTTGTCTGAAACGGAAAAAGAAACATACTCCCCGGGCCCGGGCAGCCCCAGTTTCTCAGTGGTCAGGGAATTGAAGCGGGTCTGGCCGGTTTCTATGGTGATCCGCTTTTTAAACCCCGGCCTCTCAATTCCTGCCAGGGCATCCCGTGCATTGATCACCAGGTTGGTGAAGATCTGTTCAATCTGGGTCCGGTCGGCTGATATGGGGCTGATCTTCCTGTCAAGAGTTGTTTCCACATGGATGTCTTCGCCGATGAGCCGCCGGAGCATCTGGTCCATGTTATTGACAACCGTGCTGATGTCGATGACCCTGGGTGAGAATATCTGTTTCCTGCTGAATGCCAGCAGTTGCCGGGTAAGGTTCTCTGCCCGGCGCCCGGCCTGGGAAATGGCGTAGATCTTGTCCTGAAGGGGATGACCGTTCTCCATTTTTTTCAGGATCAGGCCGGCATACCCGTTGATCACCGTCAGCAGGTTGTTGAAATCATGGGCAATCCCGCCTGCCAGGGTGCCGATGGATTCCATTTTCTGGGCCTGGAGCAACTGGACCTGCATCTCCTCTTTTTCGGCTTCCGCCCGTTTCCGGTCCGTAATATCCCTGGAGATACCCAGCAGTTTTGTATCTTCGGCTCCTTTTCCTGAATAGCATGAGAGCCTCACCTCTATCCAGGTTTCGCTGCCGTCCCTGTTGACCTGCTTTAGCTCCATTTCCCCGGTGGTGTATCCGTTGCCGTTTCCTGCGCAGGCCGGTTCCTTAAGCCCGCCGCTAACCTCTTTTTCAAATTTTTCAGCATGGTCAGGAATCAGAAGATCAGAGAAGGGTCTGCCCAGAAGATCGCCGGCCGAATATCCGCTCATCCGCTCTATGGACGGGCTGATATAGGCAATGGAAAAATCGGGGTTCAGCATCCAGATCACATCTGAGATATTCTCGGCCAGGAGGCGGTAGCGGCTTTCACTTTTTTCAAGTTCCTTTATCTTTTGCTGCAGCTGCGGATAATAACTCTTCTGGACCGATCTTTCGCCAAGTCCCATGAGTTTGGCGATGGAGCGGTCCATGGTCTTTTTTTCCGCTGGCCTGTCTCCTGCTTTTTTTTCTGTTGCGTTATCAGAGGGCGTCTTCATAAATTACCTGGAGATCCCTTTTATTTGCGGGTCTGGGATTGGTCAGAAGACAGGCGTCGTTTACCGCCTTTTCCGAGAGATGGGGAATATCCTGCGGTTTTACATTGACCTGGCTGAGACTTTTGGAAATTCCCAGGTGAATCCGCAGGTTCCTTATCTTTTCAAACAGGGCGGTTTTAATCTGTGACCGGGTCATGCCCCGGTGGTCCAGTCCCAGTGTCCGGGCAATGGGCATGAATTTTTCCGGTACACTGTCGTAGTTGAAGTTTACCACATGCTCCAGGAGCAGGGAGTTGCACTCCCCGTGGGGCAGGTCCAGAAGGCCGCCCAGGCTGTGGGCCATGGCATGGACCGCCCCGAGTACGGCATTGGAAAAGGCAAGGCCCGCCTCCATGCTGGCCAGCATGATATTCTCCCTCAGCTCCATATCATTGGGGGAGGTGGTGATCCGGGGAAGATAGGTATTGAGAAGGCGAATGGCTTCAAGAGCATGGACATCCGTGATCTTCGAACCGGCCGTGGATACGAATGCTTCAATGGCGTGGACCATGGCATCCATACCTGTACAGGCCGTAAGATAGGGATCCATGGTTACCGTGGTTTCCGGATCAATAAGGGCGATATCAGGAATGACGATTTTGCTGATAATGGCGATC